>NZ_JBVVQE010000003.1:0-192943 GCF_055811435.1 Mesorhizobium sp. WSM4837 | reverse complement strand
CGCCTGTTCGGGCTCGGCCTGCTCCTGCTCGGCGGCGGGCTGCTCCTTGGCCTTCGGCTTCTCAGGCTTGGCCGCCTTTTCCGGTTCGGCCTGCTCCTGCTCGGCGGCCGGTTGCTCCTCGGTCGTCGGCTTCTCAGGCTTGCCCGTCTCTTCCGGCTCGGCCTGCTCCTGCTCGGCGGCCGGTTGTTCCTCGGTCGGCTTCTCAGGCTTGGCGGTCTCTTCCGGCTTGACCTCGTCATCCGGCGCCTGTTCGGTCGTTGCTGCGCCTTCGGTCGGCTTCGATTTCCGGCCTGCCTGAACCTGCTTCACCTCCTCGATGTCTTTGAGCTCAGCTGGTTTGGCCTCGGGATCGGCTTTCACTTCACCTTCAAAGACCGTGACCGTATTGTTTTCCACTTTGCCGGCCTGCTCGGGCGTCTCGGTCTCGCTGACCTCGACGACTGTCACCTGCTCGTCCGTCTCCTTCTCGATCACATCAACATCAATGACTTTGTTGATCACCACGTTGTTCTGGATGGTCACGTCGCCGGCCGGCTCGGCCGCCTCGACAATGCGCACAAACTCCGGCTCATCACGGATAACGACGACAGAAATGTCGTCAGCAAGGAATTCGCGGGTGGGGACCACGACCCAGTAAAAATCCGGCGTGGTGTCGATGGTCACCTCGATTGAAATCAAATCGGGATCACGGCGCGGCGGCAGCGGAGCCCAGATGACGTGCTCCCTTTCGCGCCGCCAGCTCACCCATGCCGGCGCCCAACGAGTGCCGGGAACCCAGTACCAGCCGATGTCATCGGCATAGCCCCAACGGCCGTAATGGTAGGTCGCCCAGCCGAACGGCTCGTCGGACACCCAGAGCCAGCCATGCTGCTCGGTATAGACCCAATGCCCAATGGTATACGGGCGCCAGTCGTCAGCTACATCAACCGGGACGAAAACGGTCGCTCCCCGGTACGAAACCCAATCACCATGGGAAGACAGTTTATCGTAGAATGTGCTGATCGAAACGGAAACGTCGGTGGCAGCCCTCGCCTCGGACACAAGCGACAATGGCGCCACCGGATTGGGAATCTCGACGATCGGGAGCAGGCCGGCGGCTACGCTGCCCAGCATCAGCCGTACAGCGTTTTGGGCAAGGACGCGTTTCATCGCAGTTTCCTCCGAAACAGATCGCCCTTCATCCTGGAAACTCACCGGCCGTCGAATTGTTCCCGCTTGGCATCACCGCGCCTTGCTACAGGGTCGTCTTGACTTCCCCGATCTCGGCACCAACTACGGTTATATGAACGCAACAAAAAAGATCCGTCGCGATTTTCTTTTCCGGGTTTGCCCCATCGCGGGATCGTAACCCCCGGCTCGGCTGCCATGTGCCCCGGGCCGCGGGGCAAGCACATAAAATCGACATCGAACGTAGGCAGGCCAGCACCGGCTCTGGGGCATCGGCTTTGAGCAAGATCTGCCTCGAATTGGCCCGTTAAACCATGCTTGAGGCAGCCCGCTCAACTGAGAATACGAGTATTCGAAAATGCAAGATAACATCAAGGCGCGGCGCAAGCCGACCATCCGCATCTCGAAATCGGACCATGCGCGTTTATCGGCGCTTGCGAGCACCGTGGCCGCACGAAATCCGCAGGCTTCCGATGAACTGCTCGCCGAACTCGAGCGAGCGCGCATCGTTTCCGATGGTTTGATCTCGGCGGGCGCCGTCCAGATGGGTTCGACGGTGACGTTCAAGCCCGATACCGGTGATGCGAAAACGGTGACGCTGGTTTTTCCTGGCGATGCGGACATCTCCGAAGGCAAGGTTTCAATCCTTACGCCGATCGGCACGGCACTGATCGGCCTCTCGGCCGGACAGTCGATCATGTGGACTGCGCGAGATGGGCGCCGGCATGAATTGTCGGTGCTTGCCGTGACCCGGCCTGCTCGGGAAAGCGATGCAGCCGATCAGCGTGCGCCAGCACCTTCGACGACGGCGGGCGACTAAAGCGCGTCGCGTTTGACCGGCCTCATGCGGCGCGCTTTAGGTTGTTGTTTGTTTCCGCGAAAACTGCGGGCATCAACGAGGACCTCAAGCGCCTTCTCCACGAATGCCTCGTGATATGGACAACCGGTGCTGAAGCAAACGGCCCGGCCCTACGCCGACCCGCTCTTACCAGCCGGCGGTTGGATGGATCGACTCGGGTTAGGTGGTCTTGCCGCGTGGCAAAAAAATAACAGGTTGGCTGTCGGGAGGCGCACCACTTGTTCGTCCTTTGGACACGAAGCAACGAAACCAGGTGAAAGACCCGTGAGCGAGTTTAGATCATCGAACACATCTGCGGTCGATGTAATCCAGGCCGACCTTATGATGGCGTTCATCGGTCCCGTTCAGGCCGGCGAGCCGCCCAAGGGCTGGTTCGACTGAGGTCTGACAGTCGCGGCACGAACAAATACCACCCAAGAACCGAGGAGATTAAAAATGACGAAACTCGTGACCTGCCTGTGGTTCGACCACGGCGAAGCACGCAAGGCGGCAGAGTTCTATGCCGCCACCTTTCCCGACAGCCATGTGGATCGGCTGAATGCGGCCGCGTCGGACTATCCCGGCGGCAAGGAAGGCAATGAACTGACGGTCGAGTTCACAGTGCTCGGCCAGTCTTTTCTAGGCCTGAACGGCGGCCCGAATTTCAAGGCGAACGAATCCGTCAGCCTGATGGTGCTGACCGAAGATCAGGAAGAGACCGACCGCTACTGGAAGGCGATCGTTGGAAACGGCGGCAGCGAGAGCGCCTGCGGATGGTGCAAGGACCGGTGGGGCTTCTCCTGGCAGATCACGCCGAAGCGGCTGATGGAACTGACGACCAGTCCCGACCGCGCAAAGGCCAGGCGCGCGATGGAGGCGATGATGACGATGAAGAAAATCGATATCGCGGCGCTGGAAGCCGCAGCAGCAGGCTAACCAGATCCACGGCAACGACGCCCTGGTGAACTCAACGAATGGAGATGATCATGCCCAATACCGTTAAACTGCACCGGGTCCTCGCCACCAAGCCCGAAAAGGTCTACCGCGCATTTCTGGAACCTGACGCGGTCGCGAGTTGGCTCCCGCCCTTCGGTTTTACCTGTACTGTGCATGAGCTTGAGGCGAAGGAAGGCGGCAAGCACAGAATGTCGTTTCGAAACTTCACGACCGGGCAAAGCCATTCCTTCGGCGGCACCTATCTGAAACTCGTCCCCGGCGAGACGCTCGTCTACAGCGACGTGTTCGATGATCCGAACCTTCCGGGCGAGATGAAAGTGACCGTCACGCTGACGGCCGTTTCAGTCGGAACGGAGATGACGGTGGTTCAGGAGAACGTGCCCGATCTGATCCCGGTCGAGGCATGTTATCTCGGTTGGCAAGAGTCGCTGCGCAAGCTTGCTCACCTCGTCGAGCCCGAAATCACGCAGTAACCGTCTGCGTGATCTCATTCGACTGCGACGACAAGGAAACCAGAAATGACCAACCAGAAGATCACCATTGCCACCACGATCGCCGCGCCGATCGAACGCGTCTGGGAGGCCTACACGACGCCCGGCGATATCACACAGTGGAACTTCGCTTCCGACGACTGGTGCTGCCCAAGCGCGGAAGCCGACCTAAAGGTGGGCGGCGGCTACAAGGCGCGCATGGAAGCCAAGGACGGCAGCTTCGGCTTCGATTTCGAGGCGGTGTACGAAGAGGTCGAGCCGTACAAGGCGATCGCATTCGCCGTGAGCGACGGGCGCAAGGCGCGTACGACCTTCGAAGCTGTAGGCAACGGTACGAAGGTGACGACCATATTCGATGCCGAGACGCAGAACTCCATCGACATGCAGCGTGACGGCTGGCAGGCGATCCTGGACAACTTCGGGCGTTATGTTGAATCCAGCGCAGGACATGAGCAAGTTCAAGGAGGTCGCTGAACTCCGCCGGAAGCAGTTTTTTCAAGCCCTGTCGGCGGAGACGATCGTCGAGATGATAGCGCTCTAAACGCCCGAGGCGATGATCGAGACGAAGCCATAGCAGCCCTGGCTGCAGACGACGGTCTATTCGCCTCGGGACCTTTCAATCACTATCCGCTGCAGTCCTGACCGGCCGCGCTATGCGCTCAAGCGAAACCGTGTGACGTCGATGGCCGCGGCCATCAGTGTCTGCGTGTAGGATGCCTGCGGATTGCTGAAGATCGCCTCGGTCGGCCCTTCCTCGACGATCTTGCCCTGCTTCATGACGATGATGTAGTCGGCCATGGCACGCACGACGGCGAGATCGTGGCTGATGAACAGGTAGGACAGTTCATGGTCGGCCTGCAGCTTGCGCAGCAATTCGACGATCTGCTTCTGGACGGACCGATCGAGCGCCGACGTCGGCTCGTCGAGGACGACCACCTTGGGCTTGAGGATCATCGCCCGCGCGATGGCGATGCGTTGGCGCTGGCCGCCGGAAAATTCGTGCGGGTAGCGATTGCGCGCATTCGGGTCGAGCCCGACCTCACGCAAGGCCTCGATGGCGCGGAGGTCGCGTTGCCTACCCGACAGAGTCGGCTCATGCACCAGAAGCCCTTCGGTGATGACCTGGCCGACGGTCATGCGCGGCGACAGCGAACCGAACGGGTCCTGAAAGACCAGCTGCAATTCGCGCCGCAGCGGCCGCATGGCCTGGCGGTCGGCGGCAGAAATATCGCGATCGCCAAAGCGGATGAGCCCATCGCTTGGCAGGAGCCGCAGCAGGGCTCGGCCGAGCGTCGATTTTCCTGAACCGGATTCGCCGACGATGCCGATGGTCTGGTTGCGTTTGAGCCGGATCGAAATGTGATCGACTGCGCGCAGGATCAGCGGCTCTCCGGCAAGAAACCCGCCGCCGATCTTGAAGGTCACCTCGACATTCCTGCCTTCGAGCAGGACGGGCGCATTTGGCGGTGGCGGCGCCTTGGTTCCGGTCGGCTCGGCGGCCAACAGCATCTTGGTATAGGCATGCTGCGGATTGACGAAGATCGCTTCCGCCTCGCCCTCCTCGACGACTTCGCCGGAGCGCATGACATAAACGCGGTCGGCAAGGCGCCGGACAATGCCGAGATCGTGGGTGATGAAGACAATCGCCATGCCGAGCTTGCGCTGCAGTTCGGCGAGCAGCATGAGAATCTGCGCCTGGATGGTCACGTCGAGCGCGGTCGTCGGTTCGTCTGCAATCAGTATGTCGGGGTCGTTGGCCAGCGCCATGGCGATCATGACCCGCTGTCGCTGGCCACCCGACAATTCGTGCGGATAGGATTTCATCCGCCGCTCGGGATCGGGAATATGGACCAGCCGCAAGAGCTTGAGCGCCTCTTCGCGTGCCTGCGCCGCGCCAAGGCCACGATGCCGGCGGATCGGTTCGATCAGCTGGTTGCCGATCGAATAGAGCGGATCGAGCGAGGTCATCGGCTCCTGGAAGATCATGCTGATCTTGCGGCCGCGGACTCGGTTGAGCTCGGACTTGTGCAGGGCCAAAAGGTTGCGGCCGCGATAGTCGACGACGCCCGTCGCCTCGCCGTTCGAGGCCAGCAGGCTCATCGCCGCCATCATCGTCTGGCTTTTGCCGGAACCGGATTCGCCGACAACGGCAACGGTTTCGCCTGCATTGACGTGGATGTTGATGCCCTTGACCGCCTCGACCACACCGTCAAGCGTGCGGAAGCGGACGCGAAGGTCCTTGACGCTGAGGATCGTTTCGGAGGTGTCCATCTCAACGATCCCTGGGGTCGAGCGCGTCGCGCAGGCCGTCGCCGACGAAATTCAGCGCGAACAGCGTCGAGACAAGGAAAAATGCTGGGAACAAAAGCAGCCAGTTGGCGGTGCCGATGTTCTTGGCGCCGATCGAGATCAGCACGCCCCAGCTGGTCATCGGTTCCTGCACGCCGAGCCCGAGGAACGACAGGAAACTCTCCAGGATGATGACCTGCGGCACCAGCAGCGTCATATAGATGACCACTGGGCCAAGCAGGTTGGGAATGACGTGGCGGATCAGAATGCCGCGCTGGCCTATGCCCATCGCCTCCGCCGCCTGGACATATTCCTGCCGCCGGATCGAGAGCGCCTGTCCGCGCACGATGCGCGCCATGTCGAGCCACAGCACGGCGCCAACCGCCAGGAACATCAGCACGAAGTTCCGGCCGAAGAACACCACCAGCATAATGACGAAGAAAATGAACGGCAGCGAATAGAGCACATCGACAATGCGCATCATCACCTCGTCTATCCTGCCGCCGGCAAGGCCGGCCGCAGCGCCGTAGAGCACGCCGATGACGCCCGCAACGACCCCGGCGAGCAGGCCGATGGCCAGCGAGATGCGCCCGGCCATCAGCGTCCGCGACAGGAGATCGCGGCCAGTATTGTCGGTGCCGAACAGGAAATACTGCTGCCTGATTGAAGCGCTCATCACCGCTTCAAGGCCGTCAGCCGATTTGCTCTCTATCTTGGTGTTGTCGAAGGCATCGGAACGATCGAGGTAGCGGACATTGCGGTCGTCGATCGGCTTGCGCGATGTGACGGTGACGAAGATGCGATTGTCTTCCTGCCGCCACTGCTTGATGTCGACACGCATGCGCTTGATCGCCTCGTTGAGCGCGGTTTCTATCTTGTCGGGCTTCGGATAGGCCGACAAGCTCGGCGGCATGCGCACATAGTCGGCGTAGATGGTGGTGTATCGATGCGGCACCAAAGAGGGTCCGAACACGCTGAGGATCGCGATGAAGGCAAGATAATACAGGCTGAACATGGCGGCGCGGTTGGCCTTGAGGCGCGCCCAGGCATCGCCCCACAGGGAACGGCCGACGATGGCCGGAGCGGTGGCTGCGATGTCAGTCATAGCGCACCCTCGGATCGACGAAGGCATACATGACGTCGACGATCAGGTTGAAGACGATGGTGAACAGCGCGATGACCACCACGGTGCCCATGACCAGCGTGTAGTCACGGTTGAGCGCGGCCTCGACGAAATAGCGGCCGATGCCGGGAATGGAAAAGATCGTCTCGACGATGATCGAGCCGGTGAGCAGTGCCGCCGCCGCCGGGCCGGTGAAGGAGACAATCGGCAATATGGCACCGCGCAGCGCATGCTTGACGACCACCGACCAGTCCGACAGGCCGAGCGCACGTGCGGTGCGAATGTGGTGCGAGCGCAAAGATTCGATCATCGAGCCGCGCATCAGGCGGGCGACGATGGCGATCTGCGGCAAGGCGAGGGTCAGCACAGGGCCGATCTTGTTGAGCAGGGCGCCATCGCCCCAGCCGCCGATCGGCAGGAGTTTCCAGGTCAGACCGAACAGAAGCTGGATAACCGGCGCGATGACGAAGGTCGGAATGGTGCTGCCGGCGGTCGCCAGAGCGATCACCGAATAGTCGGCAAGCTTGTTCTGGTTGAGCGCGGCAATGGTGCCGAGGAGGCCGCCAAGCAGCAGCGCCAGGATCAGGGCCGAGGCGCCGATCTGGATCGAAACGGGCAGGCCCCTGGCAAACAATTCGCCGACAGTGAAATCCGGCATGTTGTAGCTCGGACCGAAATTGCCGCGCAGCAGATTGCCGAGATAGTGGACATATTGCAGCCAGAGCGGGTCGTTGAGACCGAACTGCGCTTCGAGATTGGCCTTGATCTCGGGGCTCAGGCCCCGCTCCTGATTGAACGGGCCGCCAGGCGCGACGCGTATCAGGAAGAACGCCATGGTCACGATGACCAACAGCGTCGGAATGGCGGTCAGAAGCCGCCGGAATACGTAACGCAGCATCGGTTCCCCGCTTTGCTAGCAAACCGGGACCGCCGCCCCTAACGCATGACCCGAGCCGAAGGTCCGGAGAGGATCACGTGCAAATTCAAGGCGTTACAGCGCCCTGTGCGCGCCCCAAAGGACGCGCGGCGCTGTAAAGGAGCGGCAGTCCGGCCAAGGAGATCAGTCCTTGGAGATGAAGCGGGACGGATGCACATCCATGACGTTGTCCTCGAAGCCATGAAGCTTCGGAGAAACGATATCCTTGTAGCTATAGTAGAGAAGCGGGATGTTGCCGACGTCATCGACGAGGATGCGCTCAGCCTCGGCGAGTTCTTTCATGCGCTCTTCGGGCTTGCCGCCGGCGGCGGCCGCCTCGTCCATGGCCTTCTCGAATTCCGGGCTGTTGTAGCCCGAATAGTTGTTGCCGCTTGCCTTGCGGGAGATGCCGAGGAAGGTTTCCGGATCCTTGTAATCCGCAATCCAGCCGGCACGCGCCACGTCGTAGTCGCCCTTCTGCTCAAGGAAGGAGTAGTGGGTCTTGGTGTCGGTGTTGAGCAGCGTGATTTCGACGCCGAGCGGCTTCAACTGCTCCTGGATGGCGACTGCAGTGTTCTTGTGGTTTTCCGACGTGTTGTAACGGATTTCCATCTTCAGCGGTTTCTCGGGCGTATAGCCAAGCTTCTCGAGTACCTTCTTGGCCTCATCCTCGCGGTCGATCTGCGACATGTCCGCGTATTTGGCCATTGCCGGCGTATAGCCCTCAATGCCCGGAGGCACCATCGAATAGCCGGGCAGCATTGAGTTCTGCCAGACCTTTTCGGCAAGGAAATCGCGGTCGACTGCCATGGAGATGGCATTGCGCAGTTCGACGTTGTCCCACGGAGCCTTGTCGGTCTTGATCGAAAAATAGTAGGTGCCGAGGTAAGGTCCAACGCGAATCTGATCGCCAAACTTGGCCTTGAGATCGGCGAGCTGCTCGGTCGGGAGGTCGTCGTAGCTGTCGAGTTCGCCGGCCTCGAAGCGCTTTATCGCCGACGAACGATCTTCGGTCGGGATGTAGTTGACGACGTCGAGCTTGACGCTCGCAGCATCCCAGAATTTCGGATTCTTGACCAGTTTGATGTGGTCGTTGGGAACCCACTCCGCCAGGGTAAAGGGGCCGTTGGAGACCAGATTGCCCGGCTTGATCCAATCGGCGCCGAGCTTGTCAATGGACGCCTTGCTGACCGGATAAGTCGCCTGGTGGGTCAGCATTTCAAGGAAATAGGGCGTGGGCGCCTTCAGCGTCACTTCCAGAGTATTTGCGTCGATTGCCTTGACGCCCATCTCCTCCGGCTTCGCCTTCTTGGTGTTCACCTCCTCGGCGTTCTTCACGGGATAGAGCATCGAAGCATATTCGGCGCCGGTGGCCGGATCTTCCAGCCGATGAAACGCGTAGACGAAGTCATCTGCCGTGACCGGGCTACCATCCGACCAGACACCGTCCTTGCGCAGCTTGAAGGTGTAGACAGTGCCGTCGTCCGATACAGTCCAGCTTTCGGCGGCGCCCGGAATGACGTTCGCCTTCTGGTCTTGCATGACCAGCCCCTGGAACAGGTCACGCAATACAGCGGCTTCGTATATTGTCGAGGTCTTGTGCGGGTCGAGCGACTCCGATTCGGCGGCGGTGCCGCGGTTGTAGACGACCTCGGCGAAGGCTGGCGTGTAGAACGTGCCGGCGGCCAAAGCCATGGTTGTGGCGAACACCGTCGCCTTCAGCATGTTTTTCAGCATGAAGTTCTCCCTGTCGAGGCGGCCGTTCAGCTGCGCCTCTTGAGTGTTGACGCCCCGAAGCCGATTAGCTGGCCCCTTTGAGCGCGCCGCCGGTTCCCTTTCCGGCGGCTGGTGGGCAAACAGTAACGTGGTGATTTTTTATTTCAACAGACTCGTGAGGTCACCCTAAGTAAGGCGCAGCAACAGCCACTGCGCGGCCGGCAGAACAGCGGTCAAAACCATGGACCGAGCCTTCCAGCTACGCAAAAGCAGCTCGGCCACGCCTCGGCCGAGCGATGACTCGCAGATACCAGCGCCGACGTCCGGTGAATCTCACCAAGGCCTCTTGAGAAAGCCCCTCCCCGTTACGCGCCAAACAGCCGCCGGTCCCAGTAGACCGGCTGGTGCAGGCCTGTGTGGATCTTTGAAAACTCCGGATGCGCAGGATTGATCAGCACATTGCAATCGAGACGCGCCACGACACTCGGCACCAGCAGGATGGCGCTGCGCCGTTCTAAACACCAGGTTTCGCCGAATCCCTGGCTCACCATCGCCGGCATCGTGTCCCAGCCGGGCAGTGACGGCTGGGAAAAGACCTCGTAGCTCAGTCCGCGCGGGATTGTGACTTCGATGTAGTGCTGGTTGGGCGGCAGTCGGCCGCTGCCATGCACCAGCTTTTCCAACAGGATCGTCGAATAGTGCTCGCTGGTGTAGATGATAGGACTTCCGGGCGTGTTCCACCGCCCAGGCGCGATTGTCGAGCCGGTCGCATCGAAGATCGGGTAGGTGCCGGCCGGATCGCCGATACGAAAGGACAATAGTGTGCGATCGAGTATCTGCGCCGTCACGCAGCACTGCCGTACTTCAGACCTGCGAGAATATCGACCACCATTTCGGCACCGAACTCGCTCATGATAACGACGTCGATCGGTCGCTTGTCCTCAATCATCGGGTGCGGCCGAAACAAGAAATCACGCGCTTCCTCTTCGTTCTGCCAGACATCGACAGCAAGGCCCCAGACGCGCGCGACGCGGGCCAATCGTGTGCCCTCGTCCGACGAGAGACGATGTACCGCCTTGCGCCGCTCATAGGTCGCCTTGGGGATCAGCCGGTATTTGAACTGAGCATCGCCAGGCGCCAGAAGATGCGCAACGCGCTCAAGTGCGCCAAAGGGAAGTCCATCCTCGATCCGGGAGATCAGCCCGAAAGGCGACCGCGCCGCCACCTCTTTAACGGGCAGCCCCAACACGTCGGCGACATTTCCGAGCGCTAGCATATCACTCTCCATTCCATGTGAGGCAATAGTTAGCCTCACATGATGCGTCATGCAAGCCACCCGTTCAATCTGCGGCCTGTCTGCGAATACGAGAGCGTAACCGCAGGCGCAGAGAACGTCGATGCGTTCATCCTCTCTCTAATTCCGATCCGGGTTTGGATAGGTAGAGCCATCGTGCCAGTCACGATCATGCGAATACCGGTCCGAACCCGGCGGTTGCGACGATGCAGTCGCGCCCCCTGTTCTTTGCCACATAGAGAGTCTGATCAGCGCGCAGCAAGATGTTATCCAAGATTTGGCCTGGTCCGTGCAGGCAAATCCCGATGCTGACGGTGATTTCTCGGTCCTCGATGCCGACTGCCCGTCTGATACCGCGCATGTTCTGTCTGATCCGCTCGGCCACTTCCAATGTCTTGTCGCGGCCAGCTTCGACCAGGAACACAGCGAACTCCTCGCCGTCGATGCGCGCCGCCAAGTCGCTTTCCCGAATCGAGCTGCGAATAACGCTGCCCATCTCCTGGAGGACGGCATCGCCGATGGCATGACCAAAGGTGTCGTTGATGGATTTGAAATGGTCGGCGTCCATGAACAGCACGGCGCCTTCCTTGAAGGCCTCGGAACCCACGATTGCCTCGGCCTCCTCAAAGAAGGTTTTCCTGTTGGCGAGGCTTGTGAGGTGGTCGATGCGTGCTGCCCGGTCGAGCTTGGCGGCCATCAAGGCGAGATTCAACTGCTGTCTCAGGAAGAAATAGCCGAGCGGAAATCCAACCGCGACGGTGATGACCGTTGTCAAAAACAAGTCCAAGAGGAGGCGGTCGGCAAAGAAGATACCATAGAAAACGAGGGTGAGAGTATCCGCACCGATGATGGCCGCCAAAACCACGACGCAGGTCTGCCTGAACAGCGAGAGCTTCCCGAAGCGTGTCAGGAAATAATGTGATGCCGTCATTCCGCCAACTGCCTTTGGGTAAACCCTAACCCGTGAGTGGTAAACACAAGTTACAATTAGCGGCAGCAATTTGGACACAACCCGCACGTCAGATCCTACACATTGCGCGAAAACCCTTGCAACTCGTGGGAAGTTGGGAAGGGCAATAGCCTGCAGCGGATCGCATGATATTGATGCAAGTCAATGGGGTATCCTTACTAAACCCTACGTTGTGGTCGATGGGATCGACGGCGCTTTCTCTGCAACGAGCAGGTTGCGCCGCTTTTGTTGAAGAAGTCGGGCGCCGAAGCGGGGCGCTGCGTCGGCTGATGAATTCCACGACTTGGCGGAAGAACCGCTTCAAGCATTCGCTTCCGGCAGGAAATCTTTCGTCGATTCCACTTTGCCACAATGTCTTAATCCGCCTTTAAGCAACCACGGGTTACATCTTTTGCGAGCTTCGGTATGTCTTGATGGGCGACGGACATGAACAGCGCGGAAACTGGGACAATAGCTAAAAAGCGGCGCAATACGCGTCAGCTAAAACGCAAATTACACCAGTTTCGAGAACCGTCCGGAACGTCCGCGATCGAATTCGCACTGCTTGCGCCCTTTTTCATCTTGCTCCTGCTCGGCATGGTTGCATATGGCATTTATTTTGGCGCCAGTCATTCCGTGCAGCAGATCGCAGCGGACGCCGCACGCACGGCGATTGCCGGGCTGAACGAAGATGAGCGCCAGGCGCTGGTGACCAGTTTCGTCACCACCAATGCCGCGGGATATCCATTCGTCGATTCCGACAAGCTGACCTACCAGGCCAAGGACAGCACGGCCGACGGAAACCAGTTCGTCGTGTCCATCCAATATGATGCCCGCAACCTGCCGGTCTGGAATCTGTTTCCGGCGCTGCCCATGCCTGGCACCACGATCTCACGCCAGTCGACAATCCGGGTCGGAGGCATCTGAATGTCGCAAACTTTGGCGGGCAGGATCGGCCGGGTCGCCCGCTCGATGCTTGGCGACCTGACGGCGAACTTCGCCGTCATGACGGCGCTGTGCGCACCGTTCGCGCTGGCGCTGGCCGCCTTCGCCATCGATGAAGGCTCGATCTATGTGGAGCGCCGGGAAGCTCAAGCAATGACCGATCTGGCGGCAATCACCGCCGCCTCCAACATCAACAACATTGAAGCCGCGGTGGTGACCACGCTCGGCGACAACGGAATGCCGGGTATCGTTGTTCAGAAGGCAGGGCAGACGATCACCCCTGCCCTTGGAAAGACTATCGTGTCGGTCACCCCCGGCCGATATTCAGCAGAGTCGTCGCTCGGCGTCGACAAGCGCTTCAAGGCCGGCAAAACGCCCTACAACGCCGTCCATGTCACGCTGAAAAAGGTTCCTGCCCGCTATTTCGCGAGTTCGCTTATCCCTACGCCGGTGATCGGCACCCAAGCCGTGGCCAGCATAGCGCCGCAGGCGATGTTCTCGGTCGGGTCCAGGCTTCTCAGCGTCAATGGCGGCATCCTCAACGCTCTTCTCAGCAAGTTCCTGGGCGGCAACATCGCGCTCAGCGTCATGGACTACAACGCTCTGATCGCTGCCGACGTGAACCTGCTTTCGTTCATCGATGCCCTTACCGTTGAGATGCAGCTGACGGGTGTCAGCTATTCGGAGGTGCTGGCTTCCAAAGCGACGGTGGGCGAGATAGCGACCGCCATGGCTAATGTTTCACCCGTTGGCAGCACCAGCAAGCTGGCTTTGCAGACAATCGCGTCAAGGACCACCAACACGGTCAAGATACCGCTCAATCATCTTGTCGATCTTGGTTCAATGGGCCAGTTGGGCCTCGGGCAAAAGTCGCCCGGCTTTTCGGTCGACGCCAGCGCCATGGGCATGCTGACCACCGCTGCTGCACTGGCCAACGGCTCGAAGCAGGTCGAGCTCAATCTCGGAGCCGCCATTCCGGGGCTTGCCTCCACCACGCTTGCGATTGCAATCGGCGAACCTGCACAATTCTCGCCATGGCTGACAATCGGCGAGAAGGGTGCTGTGGTGCGTACGGCGCAGACGCGGATCAAGCTGGTGGCGTCCGTCGGCGGCAGCAATGCGACTCTCGGTGGCGGCATCAGCCTGCTGGCCGTCAAACTGCCGTTGCATGTCGAGGTGGCCTCTGCCGAAGCCAAGCTGACCGACATCAGCTGCCCGACGGGGCACCCCGACAGTTTGAAAGTTACCATTGCCGCACGTCCGGGCCTTGCCTCGCTGCACCTTGGCGCCAGCGATGCCGATAACAGCCCCTCCGCCTTCGCCGATTTCAGCAACCCACAGTCGTTTCAAAATGCCGAAATCGCGCAGGTCAGCGTGAAGCTTCTGTTTCTCACCCTCAATCTGATCGGCGTGAATGGTTCTGCAGCCGTTGAGATCGCCAACAACGATCCGACGATCTTGATCTTCAACAGCACCGACATCGCAAGCAAGACGATAAAGAACGCCTCGACGAAGAACCTGACGCAATCTCTCACCACGTCGCTGGTCAACAATTTGTCGCTTTCGGTCAGTGCGCTGGGCCTCGGGCTTGATGTAACCGCCTTGCTCGGAACCGTGAAGCCGGCAGTGGTGGCGCTGCTGAACGGCGTGACGGCGCCGGTCGACGAATTGGTTTACAACGTGCTTGGGGCGCTGGGCGTGCGCGTCGGCGAGGCCGATGTCCGGGTCATGGGCGCGACTTGCGGGCGCTCTGTGCTTGTTCAGTGAGCTGGAGAGATCAGCCGGCTCGTCCGAGAAAGCAGCCCAACGGCGGCAGCGACAGAATCTTTTCCTGCAAGGCGGCACCAGCGCCAAGGTCGATCGTCTCTGCGACATCGGTACCCTGCGGCAACGGCCAGTTGGCCGGCTCCTCGGCGAAGTTGAAAACGCACAGCAGCTTCTCGCCGCCACCTTCGCGAATGAAGGCAAGCACTTCGCCCTCGGCATCGAGAAAACGGATCGAACCTTGTACCAGCGCCGCATGCCGCTTGCGCAACGCCAGCATCGCCCGATAGCTGGCCAGAACTGACTTTTCCTCGCCGTTCTGGATATCGACCGCGCGGGCGCCATGGCTTTCCGGGATTGGAAGCCACGGCCTGCCGATTGAAAAGCCGGCATTGTTGGCGCCCTTCTCCCACACCATCGGCGTGCGGCAGCCATCCCTGCCCTTGAACCCCGGCCAGAAGCGGATGCCGTAAGGATCGCGCAGATCCTCGAACGCCAATTCCGCCTCCTCCAGCCCGAGTTCCTCACCCTGATAGAGGCAGATCGATCCACGCAGGCATGACAGCAGCGCGATGGAGAACTTCGCCGTCCTTTCCGGGTCGCCGCCGGGCCTTGTCCATCGCGTCACATGGCGAACGACATCGTGGTTGGAAAACGCCCAGCAGACCCAGCCGTCGGAGACAGCACTCTCGAACGCTTCGACGCAGCCACGCACATGCGCCGCCGAGAATTGCGGACCGAGCAGGTCGAATGTGTAGCACATGTCGAGCTTGTCGCCGCCGGTGTAGGCGGCGAGCGTCTGCAACGAACGGGCTTCGTCGCCGACCTCGCCGACAGCGGCGCGGCCCTCATATTCGTCGAGCAGCGCCCGAAACCGCTTGAGGAAAGCCAGGTTTTCGGGCTGCGTCTTGTCAAACAAATGCTCCTGATAGAGGTACGGATTGGTTTCGGTGTTGGTGCCTGCGACGCTTGACGCCAGGGGCGGGTTGCTGCGCAGCCAGCGGTCATGGACATAGTAGTTGACGGTATCGAGGCGAAACCCGTCGACGCCGCGCTCCAGCCAAAACCGCACCGTTTCCAGCAGGGCGTCCTGAACCTCCGGATTGTGGAAATTGAGGTCCGGCTGCGAGGCGAGGAAATTGTGCATGTAATATTGCCTGCGGGTCGCGTCCCACTCCCAGGCTGGGCCGCCGAAGACCGACAGCCAATTGTTGGGCGCGGTGCCGTCGGGCCTCGGATCGCCCCAGACATACCAATCCGCCTTGGGGTTATCGCGGCTCGTACGGCTTTCGATGAACCATTCGTGCCGGTCGGACGAATGCGACAGGACCTGGTCGATAATGACTTTCAGGCCGAGACGGTGCGCCTCGGCGACCACCGCATCGAAATCCGCTGATGTGCCAAACATCGGATCGACGGCTGTATAGTCGGATACGTCGTAGCCCATATCGGCCATCGGCGACTTGAAGAAGGGTGATAGCCAGACGGCGTCGACGCCAAGCGATGCGACATGCGCCAGCCTCGATGTGATACCACGCAGATCGCCACTGCCATCCCCCGTCGTGTCCTGGAACGAGCGCGGGTAGATCTGGTAGATGACGCAGCCGCGCCACCACTCGGCGTGGTCACTTGCCACTCGGGTCCTCCTTTATCTGAGCCTGCGCGGCTTCGTGTTCGATCATGAAAATCACCGTTCGCCCCGGCACCGGCCGTGAAATTCCGGCTGCGCCGTCCGGTGTTTCGATGGCTGGCTGCCAGCGAAATCCGTCGCGCTCCGGCAGCGTGAACATACATGCCCGGCGATCGCCATTGATGACAACGGCAAGGCGGCAATCATCGCTGCCGAGCATCATAACCAGGCGGTACCGCCCCGGATCCCGCCAGCCTGCCTCGTCGAGCGGCGTGCCGGTTTCGGTGAGCCAGACGACGTCCGTTATTTCTGACCCGTCGGGCGGTTCTCCAGTCAGGATGCGCGTGTCGGAAAGCGCCGGCACGCAACGACGCGTCGCGGCGAGCAAAACGGCGTATTGTCCCAGCGCCCGATCGCGCCCGGACCAGTCGAGCCAGGTGATCTCGTTGTCCTGCGCATAGGCGTTGTTGTTGCCCTTCTGGGTGCGGCCGAATTCGTCTCCGGCGGTCAGCATGATCGTGCCGCGTGAGGCAAACAGCGTGGCCAGCAGCGCACATCGATCATCGAAACGTGCCGTAACGATCGCACGGTCGCCGGTCTCGCCCTCGACGCCATTGTTCCAGGACAGATTGTCGTCGTGGCCATCGCGGTTCTGCTCGCCATTGGCCTCATTGTGCTTGTGCTCGTAGGCAACAATGTCGGCCAGCGTCATGCCGTCATGTGCGGCGATGAAATTGACGCT
This sequence comes from Mesorhizobium sp. WSM4837, assembly GCF_055811435.1. Lineage (NCBI taxonomy): Bacteria > Pseudomonadati > Pseudomonadota > Alphaproteobacteria > Hyphomicrobiales > Phyllobacteriaceae > Mesorhizobium > Mesorhizobium sp. WSM4837. The sequence goes on along the minus strand of NZ_JBVVQE010000003.1, from coordinate 176,122 downwards.
GCGGCTCCTCTGCTGGCCTGGCTTGGCAAACACGTCGGACGAGCCGGCAAGCCGGGTGGCGAGCGCGCCGACCATGCCGCTGTCGCGGCGCCAGAACCGGCGGATGTCGTCGCGATATCTGTCGTTCCATTCGAGGAAGGGCGGCGGAAAATTGCCAAGCTGATAGCCGTCCGGGCCGATATCCCATGGCTCGGCGATGAGCACCCGGTCGCCAAGGAGCGGATCATCCCGAATAGCCATGAGCAGTGGCGCAGCGGCGTCGAACGCGCCATCGACCCGCCCCAGAATTGGCGCCAGGTCGAAGCGGAAACCGTCGACGCCGGCGTGGCAGACAAAGTGACGAAGCGTGTCGAGGACCATTTCCCGGACGACCGGATGACCACAAGCGACGGTGTTGCCGGTGCCGGTGTCGTTGGTCAAGCTGCCGTCCGGCCGATGCCGGTAGTAGGCGCGGCTGTCGAGGCCGCGCAGCGACAGCGTCGGCCCAAGCCTGTCGCTTTCGCCGGTGTGGTTGAAGACAAGATCGAGGATGACGCCGATGCCGGCCCCACGCAGCGTGGCAACCGTCTGCCGCAATTCCGCGAGACCGCCGGGCGCCAGACGCGGATCGAGCGCCATGAAGGTCACGGGATTGTAGCCCCAGGCATTGCGCAGCCCGAGCGGCGGCAAATGCCGCTCGTCGATCGATGCCGTCACCGGCATCAGTTCGACCGCCCCGACCCCGAGCTTTTTCAGGTGCTCGACGATGGCCGGATGGGCAAGGGCTGCAACCGTCCCGCGCTGGGGCTTCGGGATGTCCGGATGCAGCATGGTGAAGGCGCGCACCGGCACTTCATAGATCAGGCCACCGGGCTGGAACAGCGGCGGTAAGACGGGCACCGGCCGCGGCAGGGTGGCGGTAATCGCCTTCGGCAGCAGCGGCGCAGTGTCCGTGCCCTCGCCCCGGCGCGCGGCGAGCCTGACGTCATAGACATAAGACCTGTCGATTTCGACGGCATAGGGGTCGACCAGCAGCTTGTCGGGATCGAACCAAAGCCCGTTCTCGGGCGTATAATCGCCATCGGCGCGAAATCCGTATCGGGTGCCGGCGGCGAGGCCGGCAACGAAAAGCGCGTGAACGCCCTCGCCTTCCGGCTGGAGTTCGAGCCGGTCGATCTCCCCCTCTCCCTGCTCATCGAAGATCGAGACCCAGAGCCGGCTGGCCGCGGACGACCATGCGGCAAAGCGGATGCCGCCGCGGGTGACGGTGGCACCGAGTGAGTTCATACGGCGATCCCTTCTCCCCTTGTGGGAGAAGGTGGATCGGCGCGCAGCGCCGAGACGGATGAGGGGTGCTGGAAGAAACGAGGCATGGGCGATTTGGGCAAAGGTGTGCGCCAAGCTGGAACACCCCTCATCCGACCGAGCTTCGCTCGGCCCCCTTCTCCCACAATGGCAGAAGGGGGAGCCTCGCAACGCAGGCCGAACTCAGACGGCCGGCTGTCAACCAAACTCAAGTAATCACGCTCGGCTTGGCGCGGCCGGTATGGCTGCGAATCCCGGCGATATCTTCGGCTGCCGCAATCAGGTCGGCAAGCGCCTCCTGCGTGTCGAGATCGTGCCTGGACCTGTCCGGCTCGTAGCGCTCGATATAGACGCGCAGCGTCGCCCCCGAGGTACCGGTGCCGGAGAGACGGAAGACGACGCGCGATCCGCCTTCGAACAGCACCCTGATGCCCTGGTTCCTGGCTATCGAGCCGTCGACCGGGTCGTGATAGGCGAAATCGTCGGCGCTGGCGATCTTCATGCCGCGCACGCTGGTGCCGGGCAAGGAAGCGAGCCTGGCCCGCAATTGGTCGACCAGCGCATTGGCGCGGTCGGTCTCGACCTCCTCGTAGTCATGGCGTGAGTAGTAATTGCGGCCATAGGCGGCCCAGTGCTCGGTGACGATCTGCTTGGCGCTTTCGCCGCGGGCAGCGAGGATATTGAGCCACAAAAGCACGGCCCACAGCCCGTCCTTTTCGCGGACATGGTTGGAGCCGGTTCCGGCACTTTCCTCGCCGCAGATCGTCGCCATGTCGGCATCGAGCAGATTGCCAAAGAATTTCCAGCCGGTCGGCGTTTCATAGATGCCGATGCCGAGCTTTTCGGCGACGCGGTCGGCTGCACCGCTGGTCGGCATCGAGCGGGCGATGCCTTTCAGCCCGGCCTTGTAGCCCGGCGCCAGATGAGCATTGGCGGCGAGCATAGCCACCGAATCCGACGGGGTGACGAAAATGCCCTTCCCGATGATCAGGTTGCGGTCGCCGTCGCCGTCGGAAGCGGCGCCGAAATCCGGCGCATCCGGTCCCATCATCTCGTCATAGAGGTGCTTTGCGTGGACCAGGTTCGGGTCTGGGTGGTGGCCGCCGAAATCCGGCAGGGGAACGAAATTGCGGGCGGTGCCTTTCGGCGCGCCGAGCCGGTTTTCCAGGATCTCCTTGGCATAGGGACCGGTCACGGCATGCATGGCGTCGAAGCGCATGCGGAAGCCTGACTTGAACAGCCCACGCAACGCATCGAAATCGAACAGGTTTTCCATCAGCTCGGCATAGTCGGCGACCGGGTCGATCACCTCGACGGTCATGCCGCCCGCCTCGACGGTACCGATCGTGTCGAGGTCGACCGTGCCGATATCGGCGGTCTTGAAGCTCGAAATCATCTTGGTCTTGGCGAAGATCGCGTCGGTCAGCTTTTCCGGTGCCGGGCCGCCATTGCCGCCATTGTATTTGATGCCGAAATCCTCGTGCGGGCCGCCCGGATTGTGGCTGGCCGACAGGATGATGCCGCCGAAGGTATTGTATTTGCGAATGATGTTGGAAGCGGCCGGCGTCGACAGGATGCCGCCCTGCCCGACCATCACCTTGCCGAAACCGTTTGCCGCGGCCATGGCGATGGCCTTCTGGATGACTTCGCGGTTGTAAAAGCGGCCGTCGCCGCCGATCACCAGCGTCTTGCCCTCGAACCCGTCCAGCGCATCGAAAATCGACTGGATGAAGTTCTCGGCATAGTGCTCCTGCTGGAACACCGGCACTTTCTTGCGCAGCCCGGACGTGCCGGGCTTCTGGTCGAGATAAGGTTTGGTGGCGACGGTGCGTATCATGTGTCAGACAGCCCTTTTCGAAAGCAGCAAGCGATAGAGTTCGAGGTATTTTTCTGCGCTTTTATCCCACGACACATCCGCCTTCATCCCTTGCCGCTGCACCGACGTCCAGATTGCAGGGTTGGCGTGCGCCGCGACCAGCCGGCGGATGGCGTGCAGCAAGGCGCCGGCATCGGCGGGTGCGAACTGGAAGCCGGTCGCCACACCTGCCGAAATCGCCGCTTCATTGGCGTCGATGACGGTGTCGGCAAGACCGCCGGTGCGGGCGACGACCGGCACGCAGCCATAGCGCAGGCCGTAAAGCTGCGTCAGTCCGCAAGGCTCGAAGCGCGATGGGATGACGATGGCGTCACAGCCGCCCTGCATGGTGTGGGAAAGCGCCTCGTCATAACCGACGACGACGCCGATGCGACCGCGATGGCGGGCGGCGGCGGCCAGCAGCGCGCCTTCGAGGCCGGCGTCGCCGGACCCCAGGATCGCCAGGCGGGCACCCCTCGCAACAATCCCGTCGACGACCGTTGCCAGTATGTCCATTCCCTTCTGCCAGGTGAGCCGGCTGACCACGCAGACGATCGGACTGTCGTCGCGGTCAAGGTTGAAACGATCCTCGACGGCGGTCCGGTTGGGGTGCCGGGCCTTCAATGTCTTGGCCGTGTAGTTGGAAACCAGATGCTTGTCGGTTTCAGGGTTCCATATCGCGGTGTCGATGCCGTTGACGATGCCATAGAGATCGACGGACCGCATGTTGATGAGGCCATCGAGCCCCATGCCGAATTCCGGCGAGCGGATCTCCTGCGCATAGGTCGGGCTGACTGTGGTGATGGCCCAGGCGGCCTGCAGGCCAGCCTTGAGGAAACCGACGCCGCCATAATATTCGACGCCGTCGAGCGCCATGGCCGCCGCCGGCAAACCGAGTTCGCCAAAGATGCCGGCGCCGAACTGGCCCTGGAAAGCGAGATTGTGGACGGTGACCATCGACGGCGTGCCGACCGCCTTGCCGTAGCGCATATAGGCCAGCGTCATCGCCGATTGCCAGTCATGGGCATGGACGATGTCCGGCTGGTAGCCCGAGACGGCGCCGCCGGCGATGTCGCCGCCAACCTGGCTCAGGGCCGCGAAACGCCGCCAATTGTCCGGCCAGTCGGCGCCGGTGGCATTGCCGTAGGGGCCGCCGGGGCGATCGAACAGATGCGGCGCGTCGAGCACGAACAGGTCGAGCCCGGCGATCTGGACGGCATGGACCGAAGCCTTGCCGCCTTGCAGCAGCGGATAGTGGTGAACGGGTTTTTTCTTCTTGAAGGCATCCATGATCTGGGGATAGCCGGGAACAAGCGTGCGCATCGTCACGCCCTTGCCGGCGAGCGCGACCGGTAATGCGCCGGTCACGTCGGCAAGCCCGCCAGTCTTGATCAGAGGAAATATTTCGGGCGTGACCGACAGGACCTGCATTCACGACAATCCCAGTTTGTCGATCATGGCCTGCGTGACGAGGCAGATGCCCTTTTCGGAAACGCGGAAGCGCTTGGCGTCGAGGACGGGATCCTCGCCGACCACGAGCCCTTCGGGAATCCTGACGCCATGATCGATCACCACGCGCTTCAATCTCGCGCTGCGGCCGACCTGGCAGTCGGGCAGCATGACGACGTCCTCGAGCGTCGAATAGGAGTTGATGCGCGCGCCGGTGAAGATCAGGCTTCGCTTCAGCGACGCGCCTGAGACGATGCAATCGCCCGAGACCAGCGAGGATACCGCCGAGCCACGGCGACCATCCTCGTCATGCACGAACTTTGCCGGCGGCTTCAGCTCGGCATAGGTCCAGATCGGCCAGTCGCGGTCGTATAGGTCGAGCTCGGGCGTGATGTCGGTGAGGTCGATATTGGCTTCCCAATAGGCGTCGACGGTCCCGACATCGCGCCAGTAGGCTTCGTTCTCGGCGGTCGAGCGCACGCAGGATTTGGCGAAGCGATGGGCGATCGCCTTGCCGTGCTCGACGACATAGGGGATGATGTCCTTGCCGAAGTCACGGCTTGAGCCCAGTTCGGCCGCGTCGCGGCGCAGCTGCTCCATCAGGAACTTGGTCTTGAACACGTAGATGCCCATCGAGGCCAGGGCAAAATCCGGCTTGTCGGGAATGCCGGGCGGATCGGCGGGCTTCTCGATGAAGGAGATGATGGTGTCCTTCTTGTCGACATGCATGACGCCGAAGCCGGTCGCCTCCATACGCGGCACTTCGAGGCAGCCGACGGTGACGTCGGCGCCGGCGTCGACATGCTGGCGAAGCATCAGCTCATAGTCCATCTTGTAGACGTGATCGCCGGCCAGGATGACCATGTATTCGGGCCCGTAGGCCTCGATGATGTCGATGTTCTGGTAGACGGCATCCGCCGTGCCCTCATACCATTGCGTTTCCGATACGCGCTGACTGGCCGGCAGGATGTCGAAGCTCTCGTTTCGCTCGGGCCGCAGGAAGTTCCAGCCGCGCTGCAGGTGGCGGATCAGCGAATGCGCCTTGTACTGGGTGGCGACGCCGAGGCGGCGAATACCGGAATTGAGCGCATTGGACAGCGCAAAATCGATGATGCGCGTCTTGCCGCCGAAATAGACCGCCGGCTTGGCGCGCCGGTCGGTCAATTCCCTGAGGCGGCTGCCACGGCCGCCGGCCAGCACATAGGCCATGGCATCGCGCGCCAGCGGCTGGGTTCGTTTTATCTCTGCCATTTTATCCTCCCAAGTTACGCGCTGCGAGACATCGCCTAGTCCGGAGCAAATTCGAGCATGATCGTCGACAGCGGCGGCAACAGCACCGTCGCCGAGATGCTTGCGCCATCGGCCCGAGCCTCGACAGCGCCGCCATTGCCCTTGCCGGAACCGCCATAGTCGGAGGCGTCCGTGTTGATGATCTCGCGCCAACGTCCGGCCATTGGCAATGGCACGCGGTAATTGTCGCGCGGCACCGGCGTAAAATTGGAGATCACGGCGACCGGGTTTCCGCCCGGCGCGCTGCGCAGCCAGGCAAAGACCGAGTTGGCGCTGTCGTCGACGATCAGCCAGGAAAAGCCTTCTGGCTCGCAATCGCGCGCATGCAACGCCGGGCGCGAGCGGTAGAGATAGTTGAGATCGCGCACCGTCTGCCAGACGCCGCGGTGGGCCGGTTGATCGAGCAGGTTCCAGTCGAGCGCGCGCGCCTCGCTCCACTCGCGGCGCTGGGCGAATTCCTGGCCCATGAACAACAGCTTCTTGCCGGGATAGCCCCACATGAAGGCGTAGTAGGCGCGCAACGTTGCGAATTTCTGCCAATCGTCGCCGGCCATCTTGCCAAGCAGCGTTCCCTTGCCGTGCACGACCTCGTCATGGGAGAGCGGCAGCACGAAATTCTCTGAGAAGGCGTAGACCAGGCCGAAGGTGATGTCGCCGTGGTGATGCTTGCGAAAAATCGGCTCCTTGGAGAAATATTCCAGCGTATCGTGCATGAAGCCCATGTTCCACTTGAAGCCGAAGCCCAGTCCGCCCTCATGCACCGGCTGCGAGACCTTCGGCCATGAGGTCGATTCCTCGGCAATCGTCATCACGCCGGGATGATGGCCGTAGACTTCCTTGTTCATCCTCTGGAGGAAGCTGACGGCCTCGAGGTTTTCGCGCCCACCTTTTTCGTTGGGAATCCATTCGCCGGCCTTGCGCGAATAGTCGAGGTAGAGCATCGAGGCGACGGCATCGACGCGCAAACCGTCGACATGGTATTTCTCGGCCCAAAACAGTGCGTTGTTGACCAAGAACGAGACCACCTCGCGCCGGCCGAAATTGTAGATCGCGGTGTTCCAGTCGGGATGGAAGCCCTTGCGCGGGTCGGCATGCTCATAGAGCGCGGTGCCGTCGAAATTGGCCAGGCCATGCGCGTCCACCGGAAAGTGCGCCGGCACCCAGTCGAGGATGACGCCGATGCCGGCGCGGTGGGCGCCGTCGACGAACCGGGCAAAACCGTCCGGATCGCCGAAGCGGGCCGACGGCGCGTAGAGGCCCGTCGTCTGGTAGCCCCAGGACGGATCATAGGGATGTTCGGAGATCGGCATGAATTCGATATGGGTGAAGCCCGTATCGACGACGTAGGGGATCAGCCGGCCAGCAAGCTCATCCCATGACAGGAAGCTGCCGTCGTCGTGAAGCTGCCAGGAGCCGGCATGGACCTCATAGATCGACACCGCCTCGCGCCTCGGGTCGGCGTTGCGCCAGTAGCTGCGGTGCGCCTCGTCACCCCATTCATGTGCCGGCGGAAGCGCCGTCACCGAAGCGGTGGCCGGGCGCAGTTCCGATTTGAAGGCGAACGGATCGGCCTTCAGCGGCAGCCTCACGCCATCGGGCCCGATGATCTCGTATTTATAGGGCCTGCCGGCGCCGATGTCGGGAATGAACAACTCCCAGATGCCGGTGTCGCGGCGGACGCGCATCGTATGCCTGCGGCCGTCCCATTCGTTGAAGTCCCCGACCACCGAGACGCGCCTTGCGTTGGGCGCCCAGACGGCGAAATGCACGCCGGACGCACCCTCGTGATCGATGAGATGCGCACCGAGCTTGTCGAACAGCCTGAGATGAGAGCCTTCGGCGATGTAATAGTCGTCCAGCGGACCGAGCACCGGACCGAACGAATAGGGATCGGTCAGCCACCAGTCACCGCCGGCATTACGCGCGTGATAGCGCAGCGGCTGACGCTTTTTGAGCGACAGGCTGCCCTCGAAGAAGCCGCCTTCGTCGCGCCTGGAGAGTTCGCCGGCTTTCTTGCCGGTCAGCGTATGGGCAGTGACGAACTCGGCATGAGGGACGAAGCAGCGGGCGACAAAGCTCTTGTCGACCTCGTGCACACCCAAGACAGCGAAAGGGTCGCCATGCGTGCCCGCGAGAATCGCCGCGACATCACCGGCTGACGCCTGTCCATCCGGCCCGCTTGTCGCAGCGGTCGCGCGCGGCTTCCTCATCAGGCAGTGACCCTCCCCGGCACCCGGACCACGTCGTTCGTGGCCTCATGCAATCATATCAGACGGGCACGTTCCAGATTTCTTTCGCATATTGGCGGATCGTGCGGTCGGACGAGAACCAGCCGACGCGGGCGACATTGCGAATTGCCTTGGCATACCAATCCGGGCTGTTGCGCCAGACGGCGTCGACATCGCGCTGGGTTGAGGCGTAGGCATCGAAATCCGCGGCGACCATGAACCAGTCGCTCTGATAGAGGCCGTTCATCAGGTCGCGATAGCGTTCCGGATCGTCGGGCGAAAAGACGCCGGACGAAATGGCAGCCACTGCCTGCGCCAGTTCGGGAGAGGCTTCGATTACCGATCGCGGATCGTAGCCGTTGCTGCGCCGTTCGGCGACCTCTTCGGTGGTCAGGCCGAAAATGAAGATGTTGTCGTCGCCGACGCATTCCTTGATCTCGACATTGGCGCCGTCAAGCGTGCCGATGGTCAGCGCACCGTTCAGTGCGAATTTCATGTTGCCGGTGCCGGAGGCTTCCATGCCTGCGGTCGATATCTGCTCCGAAAGATCGGCGGCCGGCATCATGATCTCGGCCAGGCTGACATTGTAGTTCGGTACGAACACCACTTTGAGCAAGCCGCGAACGGCCGGGTCGCGGTTGATGACCTTGGCGACGTCGTTGGCGAGTTTGATGATCAGCTTGGCATTGTGATAGCTGGGCGCCGCCTTGCCGCCGAAGAACTTGACGCGTGGCATCCAGTTGCGCTCGGGATGGGAGCGGATCTGGTCGTAGAGGGCGACTGTTTCGAGGATGTTCAGGAGCTGGCGCTTGTATTCGTGGATGCGCTTGATCTGGATGTCGAACAGCGCCGAGGGATCGATCCTGATGCCGAGGCGGTCGGCGACGAGATTGGCAAGCTTGGCCTTGTTCGCCCGCTTGACTGCCGCGAACTTGTCGCGAAAGGCGGCGTCGTCGGCAAAGGCATCGAGCTCCTTGATCGCGTCTATATCGTCGAGGAAGCGGTCGCCGATCGCCTCACGGGTGAGCGCGGTGAGACCGGGATTGCACTGGATCAGCCAGCGCCGCGGCGTGATGCCGTTGGTCTTGTTGTTGATGCGGTCGGGGTAGAGTCGGTGGAGCTCGGCAAACACCGTTTCCTTCATCAGCTCGGTGTGAAGGGCAGAGACGCCGTTGATCGAGTGCGAGCCGACAAACGCCAGATTGCCCATGCGCACCCGGCGCTCGCCGTTTTCCTGTATCAGCGAGATCTGGCTGATCTGCTCGTCAGAAAACTGATCGGAGGCGCGCGCCTCCAGCAGCACTTCGGCGTTGATGGCGTAGACGATCTGCATATGGCGCGGCAACAGCCGCTCGAACAGCGGCACCGGCCAGCTTTCGAGCGCCTCTGGAAGCAGCGTGTGGTTGGTGTAGCCGAAAGTGCGCTTGGTGATGCTCCAGGCCTGATCGAAATCCATGCCGTGGACATCCATCAACAGGCGCATCAGCTCGGGCACGGCGATGGCCGGATGGGTGTCGTTCAGATGGATCGCCGCCTTGTCGGGCAGCGACTGCAGGTCGCCATACTGGCTGAGATGACGCTGAACGATATCCTGCAACGATGCGGTGGAAAAGAAATACTCTTGCCTGAGCCGCAGCTCCTGACCGGCCTTGTGGGAATCGGCAGGGTAAAGGACGCGCGACAAGGCATCGGCCTTGTTGCTTTCGGCGAGCGCACCGATGTGGTCGCCGGCGTTGAACTTGTCGAGCAGGATCGGATCGATCGGCATGCCGGACCAGAGCCGCAGCGTGTTGACGCGGTTGGCCCGCCAGCCAACCACCGGCGTATCGTAGGCAACCGCCAGAACATGTTCGATCGGCTTCCAGACGTGGCGCTCAAGCCTGCCGTCCTTCGAGGTGATCGATTCCACCGAGCCGCCGAAACCGACCTCGAATGAGCGTTCGCGCCGCTCGAACTCCCAGGGGTTGCCGTGATCGAGCCAGGTCTCGGGCAGCTCAACCTGCCAGCCGCCATGGATTTCCTGCCGGAACATGCCATTGGCGTAGCGAATGCCATAGCCATGCGCGGGAATGTCGACGGTTGCCATGCTTTCCATGAAGCAGGCGGCGAGCCGGCCGAGACCGCCATTGCCAAGCGCTGCATCTGGTTCGAGGGCCGCGATGAGGTCGAGGTCGACGCCGAGAGACCGCAGTGCTTCGCGCATATTATCCATCAGGCCGAGATTGGAGAAGGCGTCGCGCATCAGGCGGCCGATGAGGAATTCCAGTGACAGGTAATAGACGCGCTTTTCCTGATGGGCGTAGGCCTCTTGCGTTGCCTGCATCCAATGATCGACGATATGGTCGCGCACGACCTTTATCGAGGCGGTGAGCCAGTCGTATTGCGTCGCGACGCTGGTATCCTTGCCGAGCCTGTATTTGAGGGCCTTCAAGACTTCGTCGGCAAGCGCCTTGGGATCGGAGTTTTCGAGAATGGGAGTTTTGGATGTCATCGCGCGCGTCATGCTGCCTCTCGTGCGGTTGCCATGATCATACCGGCTTTCACTATTCCTCCCAGCCCATGCTAGCGCATATTGTTATGCGTTCAATCGAGTTAGATTGCCGCGGGGAAGCTTACCCAGCGGCAGTTTAGCAACTTGAAGTGCGTCGCGTTTGGGCGGCGTCTGCGACGCATCTTAGATTCTAAGTTATGTGCATATCGTCCCAAAACCGCTGTGCACCCTCGGTTCGCGCCCGAGGGCATGCTTTTGGGCGACATGCATCAGGCCCCCAGTGCCGCCTCCGGCGGAAGCTTCGCTCCGGTCATGAAGGCGACGGCGTCCGACATCGTATATTGCTTGGGATCGATGACACAGAGGCGACGGCCCAGCCGATGGATGTGAATGCGGTCGGCCACCTCGAAGACATGCGGCATGTTGTGGGAGATCAGCACGATCGGCAGGCCGCGCTTCTTCACGTCGAGGATCAGTTCGAGCACGCGGCGGCTCTCCTTGACACCTAACGCCGCCGTCGGCTCATCCATGATGACCATCTTCGAGCCGAAGGCGGCGGCGCGCGCCACCGCCACGCCCTGGCGTTGGCCGCCCGACAGCGTTTCCACGGCCTGGCTGATGTTCTGGATGGTCATCAGGCCAAGTTCGGTGAGCTTGTCGCGGGCGCGCTTTTCCATTGCCGGGCGGTCGAGCATGCGCAGCCAGTCGCCCAGAAAACCCGGTTTGCGGATCTCGCGACCGAGGAACATGTTGTCGGCGATCGACAGCGCCGGCGACAGCGCCAGGTTCTGGTAGACGGTTTCGATGCCGGCTTCGCGGGCTTCGATGGGCGACTTGAAGAGCACCTGCTTGCCGTCCAACTCGATGATCCCCTCGTCCGGGACAACGGCGCCCGAGATCGCCTTGATCAGCGTCGACTTGCCTGCTCCATTGTCGCCGATCACGGCCAGGATCTCTCCCGGATAGAGATCGAAGTCGCAGCTGTTCAGTGCGGTGACGCGGCCGTAGCGCTTGACGAGGCCGCGCGCGGTGAGGATGGGCTCCTGGGTCATGGTTACACCGAAACCTTTCTGATCCACTGGTCGATCGCCACGGCGCCGATGATCAGCACACCGGTGAGCAGCACTTTCCATTGCGGATCGGCGCCCAGCATGTTGAGGCCCATCGAAACGACGCCGACGATCATCGCGCCGAACAGCGTGCCCAGAATAGAGCCGCGCCCGCCGAAGAGGGAAATGCCGCCGATCACTGTCGCAGTGATCGCCTGCAAATTGTAGTCGGTGACGGCGGCGGATGGCGAGATCGAGCCGTTGCGGCCGATGGAGACCCAGGCAGCGAAAGCGGCGATCAGCCCGGCAAGGGTATAGACCGAAATCAGCACCTTCTTGGTCTGGATGCCCGACAACTTGGCCGCCTCCGGATCGTCGCCGACGGCGTAGACATGGCGGCCCCAGGCCGTGTGATTGAGCACGTACCACAGGATCAGCACCAGCACGACCATGGCAATGACGCCGAACGTCAGCACTGCCGTGCCGACCTTGAAGTTCAGGCCGAACAGATGCAGCAGCGGCGCCTCGACCTCGACGTCGGCGTCACGGATCGTCTCATTGGCCGAATAGATGAAGTTGGTGGCCATGACGATGTTCCAGGTGCCGAGGGTGACGATGAACGGCGGCAGCTTCATGTAGGCGACGAGCAGCCCGTTGAGCAGCCCGCAGGCCGCGCCGGCGCCAAGCCCGATCACCACGGCAAGCAAGGTCGGCAGACCATAGGTGACGGCGCAATTGCCCATGATCACGGCCGAAATCACCATGATCACGCCGATTGATAGGTCGATGCCGGCTGTAAGGATGACCAGCGTCTGCGCGGCTCCCAGAATACCGACGATGGCGATCTGCTGAAGGATCAGCGTCAGCGTGTAGGACGAAAAGAACCGTCCTCCGATCGTGACCCCGAAGACAGCAATTGACAGAACCAGCACGATCAGCGGCACCGCAGCCGGAGTGGAATGCAGGAAATGCTGGATGCGCTTGACGAACGACGTGCCGTGCTCGTCAAAAGCAGCAACGCTTGTCTCGCTGTTCGCGAGAGCCTTTTCGAATTCCTGAACCTGAGACATGTTTCCTCCCATGAGGCTTCAGCCACGCGCCGACGCCCGTCCAACCGTTCCCGATCTGCCGCCGGAATTTTCGCGCTTGCGATTACCGCATCGTCCAACCGAAACGGCCGGGGATCAAGCCCTGGCCGCTTCGGTCTGTTGCCTGTCAGACCGGCATCAGCCCCAGCACTTGGCGAGGCCTTCCTTGGTGTCGATGGACTTCACGCCCTCTGCCGGCTTGTCGGTCACGAGATTGACGCCGGTGTCGAAGAAATCCTTGCCTTCGGTCGGCTTGGGCTTCGTCCCGTCCTTGGCGTAAGCGGCGATCGCTTCAATGCCGAGTGCCGCCATCTGCAGGGGATACTGCTGTGAGGTCGCACCGATCACGCCCTCGGCGACCGACTTCACGCCGGGGCAGCCGCCGTCAACCGACACGATCAGCACATTGCCTTCGAGGCCCACGGCCTTGAGTGCCTGGTAGGCGCCAACCGCTGCGGGCTCGTTGATGGTGTGGATGACGTTGATGCCGGGATCCTTCTGCAGAAGGTTCTCCATGGCCTTGCGGCCACCCTCTTCATTGCCGTTGGTGACATCGTGCCCGACGATGCGAGGATCATCCTCGTCGCCGATCTTGTTGGGGTCCTTCACGTCGATGCCGTAGCCCATCATGAAGCCTTGGTCGCGCAGCACATCGACCGTCGGCTGCGAGGGCGTCAGATCGAGGAAGCCTATCCTGGCATCCTTCGCTTTGTCGCCGAGCGTCGCTGCGGCCCACGCGCCGATCAGCTTTCCGGCCTCCAGATTGTCGGTCGCGAAGGTCGCGTCGGCAGCGTCGAGCGGGTCAAGCGGCGTGTCCAGCGCGATCACCAGCAGACCGGCGTCACGTGCCTTCTTCACCGCCGGGACGATGCCCTTGGTATCCGACGCGGTGATCAGGATGCCCTTGGCGCCGTCGGCGATGCAGCTTTCGATCGCCGCCACCTGGCTTTCGCTGTCGCCGTCGATCTTGCCGGCGTAGGCTTTGAGTTCGACGCCGAGTTCCTTGGCCTTGGCGCTCGCGCCTTCTTTCATTTTGACGAAGAACGGGTTGGTGTCGGTCTTGGTGATCAGGCAGGCGCCGACATCGGCGGCGGACGCAGCCGAGGTGAACGCCATCAGACCCAGTCCGGCCGCGGCAAAAACGGTGGATCTTAGCAGTGCTGTCTTGGTCACGATTTTCCTCCCAGTGGAACCAGTTCGGACGCCGGCCAACCGGCATCGCATGAGCATCCAGCGACTTCTCCCAGCGTGGACGCTTGCCCCAAGAGAATACCAGACTGAGGTTTCTGTCAATAATTAAATCACTCTTATTTATTATTGACACCGTGGCGTCGGTCACTCATTCTGGCCAAAAGCATTGAGGGAACGACGGGAGGAGAAGGGGTGGAGACCGGCATCACAAGGCACGGTTCGCCCGAGGCAGCCAAAAGCCGCATTCACCGCGGCACCAACCAGAGCGGCATGCGGGACCACAATGAGCGGCTGGTGCTGTCGCTGGTGCGTCAGCACGGCAGCCTGGCGAAGTCCGACATTGCGCGCATGACCGGACTTTCGGCCCAGACGGTTTCGGTCATCATGCGCGAGCTCGAGGAGGACAAGCTTCTTGTCCGCCAGGCGCCGTTGCGCGGCAAGATCGGCCAACCTTCCATTCCGATGGCGCTCAATCCCGATGGCGCCTATTTCATCGGCCTGAAGATCGGCCGTCGTAGCGCCGAACTCGTGCTGATCGATTTTCTCGGCAATGTGCGCTCGATGCTGCAGCATTCCTACCGCTATCCGGCACCGCGCGAGACGGTCGAGTTCGTGACCTCCGGCATGAAGACGATGCGCGGCGAACTCACCCCGGCGCAGGACAAGCGCATTGCCGGACTTGGCATCGCCATGCCATTCGAATTGTGGAGCTGGGCCGATACGGCAGGTGCGCCGCGCGACGTCATGGACGAATGGCGCGAACGAGACATCCGCGCCGACATCCAGGCACAGTGCGAATTCCCGGTCTACCTGCAAAATGACGCCACCTCTGCCTGCGGCGCCGAACTGGTGTTCGGCAAAGCGGGCACGGCACGCGACTTCGTCTATTTCTATATCGGTGCCTTCGCCGGCGGCGGCATTGTGCTGAACGGTCACCTTTTCGGCGGACCGACCGGCAATGCCGGCGCGCTGGGTTCGATGCCGGTGCCTGGACCGGACGGCAAGCCCGCCCAATTGATCGACGTGGCGTCGATCGCCATGCTGGAAAAGGCACTCAACGCGCGCGGCGTCGAAGCCTCACATCTGTGGACTTCACCGGAGGATTGGGGCGAAATCGGCGTCGAGCTCGACGATTGGATCGCCTGCGCCTCGCAGGCGCTCGCCTATGCCATTGTGGCGGCGTCATCGGTTATCGATTTCGAGGCGGCGGTGATCGACGGATGGATGCCGAAGGCCGTGCGGCGCCGGCTCGTCGATGCCGTTATCGAAGCCATCGGCAAGATCGACGGTGAAGGCCTGAAGCTTCCGGCCGTGCGCGAGGGGACTGTGGGCATTCATGCACGCGCCCTGGGCGGTGCCAGCCTGCCGCTTTCCGAGCGCTTCCTCATCGGTTCGACCACGATTTCCAGGAGCACCTGAATGCTGATCGGAATCCCGGCCCTGCTCGGCCCGGAGCTGCTGGCGTTGCTGCGTGCCATGGGCCATGGCGACGAGATCGCCGTTGTCGACGGAAACTACCCGGCGAAGGAACAGGCACACCGGCTCATCCGCGCCGACGGTCATCATCTTGTTCCGACGCTCGACGCCATCCTCAGCGTATTGCCTGTCGATGACGCAGTGCCGGAGGCGCTGTTTCGCGCCTCGGTCAAGGGTGATCCCCTGATTGCCGATCCCGTTCATCACGAGATGGAGGCGATCTGCGCCAAGCGTGCTCCGGGCCGCAGGGTGGTTGCGCTTGCCGGCGCCGACTTCTATTTACGGGTGAGGTCCGCGCACGCGATCGTCGCGACAAGCGAGCCGCGGCTCTACGCCAACATCATCATCCGCAAGGGTGTGATCTATCCGCCGGAGAACAGGAAATCATGATCCTCTGTTGCGGCGAAGCCCTGATCGACATGCTGCCACGCACCACGACTGAGGGCGAGCCGGCCTTTGCCCCCTATGTCGGCGGCGCGGTCTTCAACACCGCAATAGCGCTCGGCCGACTGGGAGCACCCGCCAGTTTCTTTTCCGGCCTGTCGACGGATCTGTTCGGCGGCCAGTTCAGGGACGCGCTGGCGGCAAGCAAGGTCAGTTCCACCTATGCGCACACATCGCCCCGGCCGACCACGCTTGCCTTCGTGCGGCTGGACAACGGCCAGGCGACTTACACGTTCTACGATGAAAACACAGCCGGACGGATGCTGACCATCGACGATCTGCCGAAACTCGGCAGCGAGATCGAAGCCATGCTGTTCGGCGCCATCAGCCTGATCTCGGAGCCGGCCGGATCAGCCTACGAGGAATTCATGCGGCGCGAGCACAGCCACCGCGTCATGATGCTCGACCCCAACCTCCGGCCGAATTTCATACCGGACAAGGCCAGGCATCTCAGGCGTATCCGCTCGATGATGGCCATGGCCGACATCGTGAAACTGTCGGATGAGGACCTCAACTGGTTCGGCGAAGCCGGCTCGCACGAGGACGTCGTCCGCAACTGGCTGGAGCGCGGCCCGACGCTGATCGTCGTTACCCATGGCAGCGAAGGCGCCATCGGCTACACCAGGGATCACAACGTCACGGTCGTGCCGGACAAGGTCGAGGTGGTCGATACGGTCGGCGCCGGCGACACGTTCAACGCCGGCATCCTGGCCTCGCTGCACGAGCAAGGCCTGCTGTCGAAGGAGGCGATCGCCGATCTGTCGGAAGACGCGATCCACAAGGCGCTGGCGCTCGGCGCCAAGGCTGCGGCGGTAACCGTGTCGCGGGCCGGCGCCAATCCGCCCTGGCGGCATGAAATCGCCTGATTGGACGGCGATGCGCTGAAGATGCGCTAAACATCGATCACTTTATGTTTCGCCCAGCCCAGCGCGTGCGACACGAAGGCCGTGTCGTGCGCAACAAAGCCCCGGATTTCCGGCGTCTGATGGGGACCTGTCGGACTGAGAGGTAACAGGCTGCGACATTTGAGCAATTCGTGGTTTGGTCCGTGCAGCTTTCTCGGCCGCGCCAAGTCTGATACCAGCGGCCGGTTATCTGGCTAGTACCGTTTTGAGGCCTACATGCAGTTCATCGATCTTGGCGCGCAGCGCGAACGAATCCGCGACAGGCTGAAAGCCGCCATAGACCGCGTCGTCGACGAGGGGCGCTACATTCTCGGACCTGAGGTCACCGAATTCGAAAACAAGCTCGCCGCCTATATCGGCACCAAGCATGTCATCGCCTGCGCCAACGGCACTGACGCACTGCTGCTGCCGCTGTTTGCGGCCGGCATCGGCCCAGGTGACGCGGTGTTCGTGCCGAGCTTCACCTTCGCCGCCACGGCGGAAGTGGTGGCGCTTGCCAAGGCCGAGCCGGTTTTCGTCGATGTCGACCCCGAGACGTACAATATCGACATCGCCAGCCTCGAAGCCGCCATCGCCATGATCAAGGCGGAAGGCCGGCTGAAGCCAAGGGCGATCATTCCCGTCGACCTGTTCGGGCTAGCCGCCGATTACGACGCGATCATGGCCATCGCCAACCGCGAAGGGCTGATGGTGATCGAAGATGCCGCGCAGGCGATCGGCGGCTCGAGCGACGGCAAGATGTTAGGTTCGTTCGGCGCGGTCGGCTCGACCAGCTTCTACCCGGCAAAACCGCTCGGCTGCTATGGCGACGGCGGCGCGATGTTCACCAATGACGATGCGCTGGCCGAGCAACTTCGCTCGTTCGCCTTCCACGGCAAAGGCGAAACCCAATATGACAATGTCCGCGTCGGCATCAATTCGCGGCTCGACACTCTGCAGGCGGCGATCCTGATCGAGAAGCTGGCCATTCTTGAAGACGAGATGGTTGCCCGGCAAGCGGTCGCCAAACGGTATGCCGAAGGCCTCGGCGACATCGTCAAGGCAGCGCGCAACCTGGACGGCGGCCGTTCGGCCTGGGCGCAATATGCCATCGAGACGCCGAAGCGCGACGGGCTGAAGGCGCATCTCGGGGAAAAAAATATCCCGTCGGTGATCTATTATGTGAAGCCCTTGCATAGCCAGATCGCCTACCGCGACTATCCACACACGCCGACAGGTCTTGCCGTTTCTGAGGAGCTGCCGAAGCGTATCCTGTGCCTGCCCATGCATCCCTATCTGAGCGAGGCCGACCAGGACCGGATCATCGAGACCATTCGGAACTATATCGGCTCGAATTCGGCGCAAATCGCCGCCGCGTAGGCACGCACCCTTGAGGGGGGAGATTACTGGCCCGCGCTCTTCCCGCTGGCGATGAAATGCGGATTGGCAAAATCCACGTCATCGCTCTGGTTGCGCTTGCCGTAGGCCAGCGGCTGACCATCGAGCAAGCGCGTCATCCCGCCTGCGGCGCGCAGCACCGCGTCACCCGCCGCGGTGTCCCACTCCATGGTGCGGCCGAAGCGCGGGTAGACGTCGGCCTCGGCGCTGGCGACAAGACAGAATTTCAGCGACGAGCCGACCGAGACGATCTCGGCAGCGCCCACCGTGCGGATATAGGCTTCGGTCTCCGGCGTGTTGTGGGACCGGCTGGCGACGACGGTCAGTGGCGCCACGCCCGTTCTGGCAGAAATCGGCCGACGGCCGATGATCTGGTAATCGCCATTGATATCGATTGCTTCCGCCCTGCCCGGCCGGCCGGAAAAGAAGCGTCCGGTGCATGGCGCAAAGACCACACCGATCTCCGGCACGCCGTGGCGAACGAGCGCGATGTTGACGGTGAAGTCGGTCCTGCGGTTGACGAATTCCTTGGTGCCGTCGAGTGGGTCCACCAGGAAGAAGGCGTCATCGAGGTCCGGCGGCACGATGCCGGCCGATGCCTCTTCCTCAGCCACGCAAGGGATATCAGGGAACGCCGCGCGCAGCCCGGCGAGAATGATCTTTTCGCTCTCGCGATCGGCTTCGGTCACTGGCGAGCTGTCAGATTTCTGGTCGACTGCGCAGCCGGCATCAAAAACACGCATCACCTCTCGCCCCGCCGCCAGGGCAAGGCGCTCGAACACCCCGAGCATCGCTTCGTCGTCAGATACCGCCGCCGCTATCGTATTGGTTTTCGGCAATGTCGCGCTCGTTCAGCCAGAGTTCCAGGGCCTCTACCATCTCCTCGGCCGACTTGCCGAGTGTCTTGAGATGGATTTCGGGATTTTCCGGGGCTTCATACGGTGAATCGACGCCGGTGAAATTCTTGATTTCGCCATTCAATGCCCGCGCATAGAGGCCCTTCGGATCGCGTCTGGCGCATTCCTCAAAGGGAGTGTCGACAAACACCTCGACGAATTCACCGCTGGCCATCAATTCCCTGGCCATGCGCCTTTCGGCGCTGAATGGCGAAATGAAGGAAACAATGACGATCAGCCCGGCATCGGCCATCAGGCGCGCCACTTCGGCCACGCGGCGAATGTTTTCGACGCGGTCGGCGTCGGTGAAGCCAAGATCGCGATTGAGCCCGTGGCGGACATTATCGCCATCCAGGATGTAGGTGTGGCGGCCGGTGGCGAACAGCTTCTTCTCGAAAAGGTTGGCGATGGTCGACTTGCCCGACCCCGAGAGCCCGGTGAACCAGAACACGGCAGGCCGCTGGTTCTTCAGATCGGCGCGGCCATGCTTGCCGACATCGAGCGATTGCCAATGGATGTTTTCGGCGCGGCGCAGCGAATGCAGGATCATGCCGGCGCCGACCGTGGCGTTGGTGATGCGGTCGATCAGGATGAAGGCGCCGGTCGTGCGGTTTTCAGCGAAAGTATCGAAGGCGATCGGCGCCCGCGTCGAGATGTTGCAAATGCCGACCTCGTTCATTTCGAGCGACTTGGCCGCCTCATGGGCAAAATCGTTGACGTTGACGCGGTATTTCAGGTCGGTGACGGTAGCGCTGGTCTGATCGGTCTCGGTCCGCAGGATATAGGAGCGGCCCGGCAGCAGCGCGTGCTCGTCGAACCAAACGATGTTGGCGGCGAACTGGTCGGCGACCTGCGGCCGCGCCGCCGGCGACACCAGCATGTTACCGCGCGAGACCTCGACCTCGTCGTCGAGGACAAGAGTGATGGCCTGGCCGGCCACCGCCTGGCTCAGATCGCCGCCATACGAGACGATGCGCCTGACATGAGCGGACTTGCCGGATTTGGCGACAACGACCTCGTCGCCTGGTGAGACCGAGCCGGACGCAATCGTGCCGGCAAAACCGCGAAAATCGAGATTCGGGCGGTTCACATACTGCACCGGAAAACGGAACGGCAGTTCGACAACGGCTTCATCGACTGACACGGCTTCCAAATGTTCGATCAGCGTCGGGCCGGAATACCACGTCGTCTTATCCGAGCGGCTGGTGACGTTGTCGCCGTAACGGGCAGACATCGGGATGGGTACGATCGTCTCGAAGCCAAGCTTGTGCGAAAATTGCCGATAGTCCTCGATGATCCGTTCGAACACCGCCTTGTTGAAGCCGACGAGATCGATCTTGTTGACGGCGAGCACAATGTGCCGGATGCCGAGCAGCGAGGCAATGATCGAGTGGCGCCTTGTCTGGCGCAGCACGCCCTGCCGGGCGTCGATCAGCACAATGGCCAGATCGGCGGTCGACGCGCCCGTCGCCATGTTGCGCGTGTATTGTTCGTGGCCGGGTGTGTCGGCAACGATGAATTTGCGTTTTGGCGTGGCGAAAAAGCGATAGGCGACATCAATGGTGATGCCCTGCTCGCGCTCGGCCTCGAGGCCATCGACCAGCAGCGCGAAGTCGACGTCGTCGCCCGTCGTCCCGTGCTTGCGCGAATCACGCTCGAGCGCAGCAAGCTGGTCCTCGAAAATCTGCTTGGTGTCCGAAAGCAGGCGCCCGATCAACGTCGACTTGCCGTCGTCGACGGAACCGCAGGTCAGGAAGCGCAGCAGCGATTTTTGTTCCTGCACCGCCAGATAGTCGCGAATGCCGTCGGTGGGGGCGAGGCTCTCGGCCGTGATGTGGCGCATGCTCAGAAATACCCCTCGCGCTTCTTCTTTTCCATCGAGCCGGCTTCATCACGGTCGATCAGGCGGCCCTGCCGTTCGGAGGTGCGCGCCGTGAGCATTTCGCCAACAATGGCCTCCAGCGTGTCGGCGGCCGATTCGATCGCGCCGGTCAGCGGATAGCAGCCGAGCGTGCGGAACCGTACCAGCCGGTTCTCCACCGTCTCGCCGGGACGCAATTGCATGCGGTCGTCATCCCTCAGAATGAGCATGCCGTCACGTTCGACGACCGGCCGCTCCTTGGCGAAATAGAGCGGCACGATCGGGATGTCTTCCTGGAGAATGTACTGCCAGATATCGAGTTCGGTCCAGTTCGACAACGGAAAGACCCGGATCGATTCACCGGTCGCGACGCGGGTGTTGAATATCTTCCACATCTCCGGCCGCTGGTTCTTCGGATCCCAGACGTGGTGGGCATTGCGGAAAGAGAATATCCGTTCCTTGGCACGCGATTTCTCCTCGTCGCGCCGCGCCCCGCCGAAGGCTGCATCGAAGCCGTATTTGTCGAGCGCCTGGCGCAGCGCCACAGTCTTCATCACATGCGTATGGGTGTTGGAGCCATGGTCGAAGGGGTTGATATTGTCGCGCACACCATCGCCGTTGACATGGACCAGGAGATCGAAGCCGAGCTTTTGCGCCATCTGATCGCGAAAGGCGATCATCTCGCGGAATTTCCAGGTCGTGTCGACGTGGAGAAAGGGAAAGGGCGGCTTGGCCGGATAAAACGCCTTCATCGCAAGATGCATCAGCACGGAGGAGTCCTTGCCGACCGAATAGAGCATGACCGGCTTGGCGAAGGTCGCCGCAACCTCGCGAAAGATATGGATGGATTCGGCTTCAAGCCGCTGCAGATGCGTAAGCGCGATGTTCATGGACTTTAAGCGTTCTCTCGTGCCGCCCGGATCTTGCATCGATGCATCAGGCGCAATTTTTCAGCGGCCCGTCCAAGCTTCACCTCTGGACGATGTTCTTTTCGTGCAGGGGTTCTAGCAGATCGCCATTATCTATAACAATGCAAGACAGGCCTGCGCTGGAATGGTTCGAGAAAGAATTTTCCACGCAGGGACCAGAACCCGGAAATTCCTGCCTAGATCGCAGGGCCGTCGCCAGGAGGCGCTAGGACGGCGTTCCGATGGGAACAAGTAATTTTTCACCGTTGTGGTCGATCTCGATCAATTCACTCTTCTGGCGGGCTGCAAATCCTTTGTGGAAGATAATGGCGTTCATAAAGGCAAAAGTCATTGCAAGCGCCTCGGTCCGCAACGGATAATCGACGAGTGAATGAATGAGAAGAAAAAACACGGAGAGAAACGCCGCCTTTTGAAGGGGATCGCGACGAACTCTCGCAAGCGCCATAAAAAGAATCACGAAATAAAGCGCCATCAATAGAACAGCAAGAACTCCGCCTTCGAAAGCGATTTCAAGATACTCGTTGTGAGCATGATTTACATACTGCCTGAAAATCATCCCTTCCTTTTCATATATCTGGTAGGCCTTTTGAAAATTTCCAAACCCGACGCCGGTTGCCCAATTCTCTTTGATCCCCTCAATGGTGGTGCGAGCAATCTCTCCTCGTCCGAAATCGGGGTCGATAGCTTCGGCCTCGATCTTCGTCCACGCGCCTATCGTAAACACCGAGAGTCCTATGAAAACTGCAAGGATGCTGAGTCCACCCACCCTGGAACGCGTTGAAAGGAAGACTATGGATAGCACGGTGATCGCTAACCCGATCAGAACGCCGGCACGCGAACCGACGGCCAAAAGGAGCAGCAAAAGCGTGGCCAGCCCGAGCGATCCCGACAAAAGATGTCCGCGGAACAGACCGTAATAAACGACGAAGGGAATAGATACAAAAAGTAACGCCGCAAAATGATTCTCGTTGGCAAAAAGCCCGGCGTTTATCGTGAACGGCAATAATCCCTTTATGGCAATGTCGTCCGAGAGCGAATATTGAATCGCGCCTGCCAAGCCGTTACAGATAACACCCATAAAAAAGAACGGCAGAAGCGCAGGGACTTGCTCGGCACGCAAACGCAAAACGCTCAAAAAAAACGCCGCCAACGCCACCAGATACAACAGACATTCGATCGTCCGTCCAACGCCGACACTGACGAAACGAAATTCGGATTCCCCAACAAGCTCGGAATCTGCGAGCAACAGTTCCGGTCGCAATCCGCTGAATATCGCCGCAGGCAGCGGAACGATTTGCAAAACCACCAGCGCCACAGCGAAGACAAGCAGCCACAGAACAGAATGGGGGGTCCTTTGGCCAGAGGCCTGTGAAAAGACCGCCGCTGCCGAGACAATTGCCGCAACCTCGATCAGCGTGTCCGTGTAAAGGCCGCTCGCAGTGCCGCCGCCGGTCAGCAGCGCTATAAACAGAACCGATCCGAGGAGATATTTGTCCCATTCCGACGGACGGTCGCTCAAGATGAAAGTCTCTCGATGCTCAATTTGTGCATTACCAATGTGCCGACGTAGCGAAAGCGCCAGCTCTCGGCAATGGCGGCAGTTTCCAGCTTCAATAATTGCATGGGGCACCCAGCCGATCCAACCGAAAAATCCTGACTGAGCGCCTGACGATTATATGTACCCTCCGGAATATTGAACCGCGCTATTTCGCCGGCAGGCCCCACGCACCTGATCGACCAGAACAACTCCTTTGGAAGCTTCAGGTTTCTTGCGGACGCAGCCATAGAAACCTTGTAGGAGCCCGGAGGCAGTTGGATATACTGCTGAAGGGCTGCGTTCTTGACCGGCGTATTCAGGAAGCGGACCGTCGCCCCCCCCTCACCTTCAACCGCATTTTGAGCCGTTGCAAGCGTAACTTCGAGACCCGACTGATCGCCGACCTGCCAATCGAAAGGCTTGCCGCCGGACACAGGCTCAAATGTGCTGTTGAAAATGTATCCGCCCAATTTCCGTTCTTGATCGGACAGACTGAAAAGAAACAACCGATACGCTTGTTCATATTTTTTCTGACCAAAATAGCTGTGGATCAGATAGGACACCTCGCTCGAGTTTGGTGGCGCACTTGACCCAGTCAAATCGAGCAGCAACCGATTTGCGAAATCGAGCCCGTCGGGGGTTTTCCCCAGCGTGACCAACAGATTGGACCTCCAGGGCGCCGCGGCCCTGATGGCTGCCAGCACAGCCTGATATCCATCGGGATTCGAGAGGATTGTCGGCAGCCCCTCGGCGATATCAGGAAATTGATCTGGCCATCGCCGCAGCAAAATATCGATCTCGCGGACGGCCCCGGACAGATCGCCTATTTCGATGGAGCGGCCTATTGACCTCTGGAGCGCGAGGATTTCGGTCTTGGATAAATTTCTAGCTTGATCGAAAAACTCATAGGCCTGATCTTTTTCACCCTTCCGGTACGTGATCTCGCCGATCAGGCTGTAGAGACGTGCGTCCGCAAGGTCAAAGCGAAGCGCGCTTTCGAGCTTGGCAAGCATTGCGTCGAGATCGGGAGCATTGCTTGTATCGTTCAGGTCGTGAGTAATCTCGCCTATCAAGGCATTGACGTTCAACGGATCCAGCGCGAGGGAAACGGTTGGCGTTTCGGTTTCAAGAAACCGACTTAGCCCGATCGACGAAGCCGCCAACACTAGAACGGATGCGGCGAACCAAACGCCTGAACGCCGGAGATTTTGCATAAGCGGGCTGGTCTGCTCCGTCATCGACTTTGCCCTCAAGCTTCGGGGTGCCATAGTCGTAATACTGGTAGTTCATATATTTGTAGGCGTAGTTGTAATCGAACTTGTTCACTGCAAACTTCGACATTGCGGCTCCGACCACATTCGCGCCGGCAGATCGCAAGCGCTTCAACGCTGTCTTCGCCGACTTGCGCGTGACCTGGTGGGTAGAAATGACCATCAATGTGCCCTCGGCAAGCCGGCTGAGGATGGGCGCATCTGAAAGGCCGACGACCGGCGGGGCATCGATTATGACAAGGTCGAAGCGCTTGCCGAGATTGGTGATGATCAGCGCCATCTTTGGTGAAGAGAGAAGGTCCGCGGGGTTCGGCGGGATCGTTCCGGAAGTCAGGACGGTCACATTGGGATATTTCGTCGCCCTGAAAATGCTTGCCAGATCCTCCTTGCGGACGGTGTTCGTCAAGAGATTGCTTAGGCCAATCGTGTTGTCGAGTCCAAACAGCCGGTGAAGGTTGGGTTTTCGAAGATCGCCGTCGACAATGAGAACCCTGGCGCCGAGCGCGGCAAAGTCCTGTCCGAGCTTGAACGAGGTGGTCGACTTGCCCTCGGAGGGTTCCGAACTCGTGACCAGCAACGATCGCGGCGCGCCTTCGGCCCCGGAAAACTGAAGCGATGTTCGAAGCGAACGGTAGGCCTCGGACAGTCCTGATTTTGGGTCGGCGATGCTGGCTATGAGTTCCCGGTCATCGACAAGCGGCAGGATACCGAGCATCGCCAATCCCAGTTCCTTTTCGATCTGCTCAGGATTGGTGAAGGTGTTGTTCAACAACTCGATGATGTAAATAATTGACGCGCTGAGCGCCAGGAAAAGAGCCAGAGCGACCGCAAGATTGATGGTCAATCGTGGAGAATAAGGGCGATTGGGCAGCGTCGCGAAATCGACGATTGCAGCGCTTTGTGTCTTGAGCTCCGAGCTCACGCCAACCTCGTTCAACTTGGCAATCAAATTGTCATATTGCGAGCGGTTCGAATCAACTTCTCGCTTCAAGATTGTGTATTTAATGTTTTTATCGTTGAAGATGACTTGCTGCATCTCCATCTCGGCAAGTTTTGACTTAAGGTCGGATTCCTTGTTCTGAGCCTCCTGGTATTTCTGCCGCAGTGAATCGGTTATCGTCAAAACGCCGTTGTTATAAAGCCGCTGCAGTTCCTTGATCTGCGCCTGAAGCTGCTGCATCTCTGGAAAACCGGGCTTCAATATACCCAACTTCTGCTGGTACTGGCTGGTCAAATCCGACAGCTTCTCGGTGATTTTCTGCAGACCTTCGCTCTCCAGAACTGGGCCGAGACTCGATCCGCGGCCCTTGTCTATCTGGTCCACCATCCGTCCGGCATCGAGACGTTCCTGGATTGCTGTCGCGAGTGCGGTGTTGAGAGTCTCGATGTTCGACCCTATCAGCGATTTTTCTTCGCCGGTTATCGTGATGCCCGCATCCTTTGCATAGGCGACGAGTTCCTCTTCGGACTTCTGAAGCTTTTGCTTTACCTGCAAGACCTGTTCCTGGATGAATTGCCGCGCCAGGTCGGACGTTTCGCTGGTTTGATCGAGGCGCTGGTCGATAAAACTTTGCGCAACTTGATTGGCTATATCACTTGCATATTTCGGGCTCTGGTCGACAAACGCAATCGACAGCAGGCTTGTGTTCGTGACCAGAGTGACCGTGAGGTCATTCATAACCCGACCTATCGCAATTTCCTCACGTTCCTCCGGGGTTTTCTCCTCTATGGAAGGCGATTTGGAAATTCCGAACGCACGATAGAAAATGTTGCTAGGCGAGAAATTCGGGGTCGGGAACAGGAAGTCCGGCTTTTCGCTAAGCCCCAGTTGGAACACCACGCGCTGCGCCAAAGCCCGGCTCTTCAGCTTTTCCCGAGCGGTTTGAAAGGCGCGCATGTCGCTGGTTTCAGAAACCACCTCAATGTCCTGAAACACCTTGGCGGAAGGAACCAGCACTTCCAATTGCGTTGTCGCCCGATATTTTGGTGTCTGCATCATGGTTACGACGACGCCAGCAACAAGTCCGCCCGCTACCATCATCAGTATCAGCCACCGATACTGGACAGCGTAAAACAACAGTTTGAGTGGATTGAAGCGCTCGTCCTGCTCGGCGTGATCGCGACCATAGGGGTTATAGTTTTGCGCACCGTCATAATACAGGTCGGCAGACAAGGCTTGGCCATGTCCGGGGCCTGCAATTTGATGCTGTCGATTGCGATCGAGCATTGCGTGACAACCTTGGGTTTGTCTCTGGGCTTAATTTTAACCGGCCGTGATTTACAATCCCGGGACGACCGCAATTCTGGCTGCACTCGAGGCGACGCCGAGGGCGTCCTTGAGGTTGTTCATGGCAATTTTCGATTTCGAGGCGAAGACGACAATCTTGTCGCCACCATAGATGCGTGGGTTGCGGCTCTTGCCGGCACGAATCTGCTCCACATTGTAATTTGCGACCAGAGTATTTTGGCCGACATTGCGATAGACAAAGACCTTTTTCGCATCGCCAACGGCATTGAACCCTCCGGCAAGGGCGATCGCATCGATGAGAGACGAATTGCTCGACACCGGAAAAATACCAGCCTTGGTGACTTCGCCGTCGACGGTAATGCGCTGCCCGATCGATTCCTTGACGAAGACCGACACATCGGGCGACTGGAGATAGTTGGCGCCGTAGGCCGTTTCGATTTCCTGCTCCAGCTGACGGACGGTCTTTCCTGCCGCGGTGACGGTTCCGATAAGTGGAAGCGAAATTTGTCCGCCAGCGTCGACTTGAACGGTTCTGTTCAGATTGTCGACCTGGAACACATTCACCTCCATCACATCGTTAGGCGACAACGGCTGCTCGTTGCCGTTCTGGCTGTTTTGTGGCCCAGGCAGTTCCTTTACGACCTTCAAGGCGCCTCCGCCGGAGAGCGGCGCCGACGATGACGTCAGTTGCAGCGCATCGACCGATGTCGGCGAAGATGACGATGTCGTCGACGAGCTGGTCGTGCAGGCAGATATCGAGAGCGAAGCGAGCAAGGCACATATCGCGCCGATATAATCTTTTGAGAAATGAAAAACGCCCATTACGCCGTCCCACCCTTCAACAAGCGACCCAATCCTGCAAAGCGACCGACATTGCCGGGGCCTGGCTTTTTCGAGCGTGCCTTTCCGACCGGCTCGAGGGGCCGGTTCGCCAATATTTCGCCTGGGCGTTTCAACACCATATTGCGGGCCTCGTCTTCGCCGCATCGCTTCGCCGCCGCGGCGACGGCCTGCGCAAGTCCAGGACGCCGGCGGGTGGCGCCATGGGTGTCCGATGCGATAATATCTACTCTACCCTCGTCAATCAGCCTTTCCGAATAGTAAAGCGCCGTGCGTCCAAAAGCACCAACAATCGAGTCTGCGGTAAGTTGAATCAGGCAACCCACTGCATTCAATTTCTCAACAATGTCGTAGTTTGCCTTTATCCATGTCAGCCGCTCAGGATGAGTAAGAATCGGAACGAACCCGGCGTTTATGAGGCGCAGAGCGAAATCTTCCAGCCTTGGCGGCAAGACGTGATGCGGCGGCTCGAATAGAAAATAACGCGATCTGTTCAAGGTCGGCACGCTACCCAGCGCCAATTGCTCCGGCAGATCCGGCGCTATATGCACGTCGGCGCCAACGTAAAGAGCAAGCGGTATTTCCGCGTGGCGCAGCGCCTGTTCCAACTCTTGAACCGCGCGGGCAATATTTGCCGATCCGTTTTTGTACATGCCTGGCACGATATGCGGCGTGCACGCCATATGGGTCGTTCCGTCGGCCACCGCCAGCCGCGCCATTTCAAGCGATTCAGCAAGACTGGGCGAGCCGTCGTCAAGACCAGGCAAGATGTGGGAATGCAGGTCGATCATTGACGTTTGTGGCCACACTGAAGCAACGTGACGATTTCTCCCGAATAAAAGGTAAATGCGCCACCCGCACGATAGCGAATGACGCATTCGTCAAGTCCATACAATGCGGCAGATGCCAGATTCAAGCTATTCGCTGACAGCGAGCGGTATGGTGAATGAATTCCATCAACACCTCCAGCTCCAGCCAGTGCGCGAAGGCACTGCGGCACCGGCAATACAGCGGAGGCAGTCACACGCCCCTGCTATATTGTCTACTGGGCGGCTTAAGGGCTGACGCCGCCGCCGCCTTTGCCGTCATCCTGCGTTGCAGCAAGGATACCAGCCGCACCTGCCATGCCGCCAAAAATAAAGAGCGGAGTGTTGGACCGGTTGTTGTCGCCCGGGGGAATCTGACCCGTATGCTCGGAACTCACAGCGGCAGCCGTCTGCTCGGAGCCCACAACTTTCAAGCAGATATTATTCTCGACACGAGAAATGTCCAGGCTTGAATTCGCAGGCACCTCCAGGTTGCAGCCACCGACATTGACGGAAGCCGACCCCTTGGCACCGACCACTATGCGGCTGCCGAAATCCAGCGCATTTCCTGCTTTTGCCGGGCCATAGCCGGCGGCTTGCGAAACCATTACGTCGCCATTGGCCTGCCCGATGGAACCAATCGAACTCGCCGCTCCCTGATAGGGTGTCATGCAGGTGCAAGACGCATCCTGAGCGAAAGACGAAACCGGGCCGAAACCGATCGAGGCGACAATTCCGGCCAAAGCAACTTTTACGGTGAGGTTCATTCGTTTCGATCCTTTTTGTCCCGCCGTACCTCGGCCCCACCCGGGCACCAAGGTATTGATCATGCGCGTAACAGCTTTTTGCGTTGATTCCAACATGCTACGCAGGTGCGAGATGATTTTTTGGTTTCTCATGTGTTTCATTGGACACACTCGCTTGCCGGATTTGAATCTACCATTTTTCGTGCCGGACCCCTGTGGAAATTGTTGGCAAGGCGAGTTCAATTCGTGGCGTTTGAGGGCCATCGCGCCGATGCTTTGGTATAGGGATTGTGGTGGACTCTGTTTAACGTGGGGCGTTATCGCACATTCTGTCTTTCGTTTTATGACAGGCAGTCGGCGTGAACTATGAGCCTGACAGGCAAGATTTGTAGGTCGAACCTGCCTGCGCCGGCTGTCCGCACAAGATGCCGTTCTCGGCAAGTTTGGCGGCCAAATCCGCGCCATCGGACGTGAGGCATTGCACAACGATGGCATCACCGAACTTCGAGGCGACATTGCCGTCGCAAGGCGTCCCCATGCCGACCGGCTTGCAAGTCAGGGCGAGCCCCTGGTAGTCCCGGCGCGCCGCGTCCGTTACGATGGCACGCAGGGATTGAGGCTTGGTAAACGCCACGCCGAATAGCACAATTTTGCGGTTGCCGACGCGAAGATCATCGACCGCCTGGATGAAAAGCTTGCCATCAAAACGCTCGATGGCCGCTTGCGGCTTTGGGGGTGGGGGACGACGAGGCGTCCCTTTTTCCACGATGATGGCAAAGAAGCCAACCGCAAACGCCAGGGCAAGGAGTGCCAAAAAGCTTAGTTTGTTGAACGACAAAAATCCTCACTCCCGCCGCTGCCAAGCATGTCTCTATCACCTCTGGCGGAGACGTCCGGACGACGACTTATCGTGGCATCCATTTCAATCGAAGAAATTTCGTCAACTGCCCTATCGTGCTTCGCCGGCGGTGCTGTCAAGATATTGGGTCAGCGCGCAAACCAGATGATAAAAGATGCTTGCCGGCACATCGGTCGCCAGCGAGCGGCCTCGCTCGTCGATCCGGTCTATCCACAGGCCGAGCGGCGCCGGATTGATGTGCCAGCGGAACAGGCGGCCGACACGCGCTTCAATCTCGGGCTTGAGGTCGGGGCCGCCCGAACCGTCCAGTGCAATCGCCGCCTTGATTGCTTCCGCCTGCGGCCAACTGCGCGAGACAAGGTCGAGCGGCAAGCCTTGCCGCGAGACGGCGCCATAGGCGAGGCCGGTGGCGCGATTGAGGCCGTTGGCGATGGCCGACGCATAGAGCTTTCTGGCAAAGCCGGCCAGGTCACTCTGGCCGCTGCGCCCGGTGAAGTCGACCAACAGCGAGGCCCATTCGAAATGGTGGCCGGGTTCCGTCCAGGCACCTTTCTCGCCCTCCGCCGGCCTCCACTCGGCATCGAAATACTCGCCTAGCGTCCAGCTTTCCGGATCGAAGAAATGGCTGCGAAACAGATCGACGATGCGCGCGGCGCGACGAAGATAGGCGAGCTCGCCGGTCGCCTGATGCCAGGCCAGAAAAGCCTCGAGCAGATGCATGTGCGGGTTGGAACGGCGTTCGCCCACGCCGCTCGACGTTTCGAGAAAGCCGGTCATGCGGTGGTCCTCGAGATGCGCGTCGAGGAACGAAAACGTTTCTGCGGCAAGCCGCAATGCATCAGGATTGCCGACCATATGGGCATGCGCCAGCGCCAGCAGCACGCAGGAATGATCATAGGCATCCTCGGCTGCGTCGGCGACCGTGCCGTCGACATTGAGCGTGCGCACCCAGCCGCCATTGTCGGTGCGGCCGTTCCTGGCCATGAATTCGAGGCCGTGGCCGATCAACAGGTCGGCGGGCCCGTCCCAGCCACGCGCCCTGGCGACAGCGAAGGCGTAGACTTGCCTGGCCATGGTGCGCATGCGCTTGGGCTTCTTCAGCGGAGTGGCGTCAAAACCAAGCGCCTCGTGAAATCCGCCATGGCGCTCATCGACCCCGACCGTGGACCACAGCGGCACAGTCTCTTCAAACAGCCAGTGATGCACTCGGCGCCGCCAGGCGCCGCTTTCGATGACGCGGTCGTCGGCGGGCGTGAATCTGGTTTCCAGCCGGCCGCTCTTTTCGAGCTGCTCGACGATCTTCTTGACGTTCTGGCTGCGGCTGACCGGGGCGACGAAGGTGGCATCGGCGGTCGAGACGATGGCAACGTCCTTCAAGCCAATGGCCGAGAGCAGGCGACTGTCGCTGCGGATGTAGGAGTTCTCGCAGTCGATGGCGACGACATCGCCGACGATGACATTGCCGTCATCGTCTGAGGGGCCGACATCGAGCAGCGATTGCCAGGAACCGAGATCGTTCCAGCGGAAGCTGGCCGGCACCATGGCGATATGGCTGGCGCGCTCCATGATCGCATAGTCGATCGACGTCGACGGAATGGCGGCGTAGAGTTCCAGAGGCATATAGAGACCGGAAAGATCTGACGTCGCCGCCTGATAGGCATTTTCGGTGGCCGTCCAGATTTCGGGCTCGAAAGCCGTGAAGGCGTCGCGCATGGCGCTGGCGCGAAACAGGAAGATGCCGGTGTTCCAGTAGAAGTTGCCGGCCGCCAGATAGCTCCGCGCGGTCGCGAGGTCCGGTTTCTCGACGAAACGCGAGACATCGCAGATGCCATCCTTTTCGCCGGCGATCTCGATATAGCCGTAACCGGTTTCGGGGTGGCCGGGCTTGATGCCGAATACCACCAGCCGGCCGGCACGCGCCGCCGCGGTGCCGTTTTCCACGCTCTGCCAGAATTGTCGCGCGGTCGTGATCTCATGATCGGACGGCACCACCAGCACCAGGCTGTCGCCAAATTCCGAGAGCGTGCGCAGCGTCGCCAGGGCGACGGCGGCGGCGGTGTTGCGTCCGGTCGGCTCGAACAAGGGGCCGCCGCCGGAAAGGTCGATGCCGGCGAGATCGGCGTGGACGCGGTCGGCGTGCCGCTCCGAGGCGATCAGGAAGACCGGCGTTTCGCCGTCCGGCCGCGCCGTCAGCCGCCGCAGCGTCTTGACCAGCATCGAGCCATCGCCGGAAAAATCATGGAACTGCTTGGGATTGTCCTCGCGCGACAGCGGCCACAGCCGTGAGCCAATACCGCCGCTCATGACAAAACTGACGATCCGCTCGGTCATGGGGTAACACCTCTGGCATTTTCGAACAAAGCAAGGAGCGCTGCGGCATAGTCTCGGCGGCGCATTTGTTGCCGACTTTGCAGCGCGGCGACACTGTCGCGGGCCAAGCGGGGGCGCCGCCCAGCTTCGAGGAGACGCTGTGCCAGCGCTTTCGCACTATCGGGTGCGAAGAAGAGCGATTCCGGCGCCTGCTCGCGATGCAGTGGAATGTCGGACAGCAGCATCGGCGTGCCCAGCGACTTCGCTTCCTCGACCGTGGTCGACCACCCCTCGAAGTGCGAAGGATTCAGAAGGTAGTCAGCAGCGCCGATCAGGGCGACGACATCGTCATAGGGAATCAAGCCGAGGTGTCGAAAATGGCTTCCAAGTCCATCTGTTTCAGCAAGGCCCATCAGACGCTTGAAAAATGTCGGATCGCGGGGATCCGTGGTGCGGCCGGAGAGGATTACCGGCGGCAAGGAGGCCAGCGCTCCGATCTGGTTTATATGCTTCAATGCCTCTATGACCAGCCTGTGGTTCTTGTGGACCCAGAACTGATTGGGGAGATAGAAGAAACGCCCGGGCAGCCCATGCGCCTGGCGCGCCTCATCGGCACGCGCCAGGATGGCGCCTGGATCGAGATCGATAGCGAAGCGTACAACGGCGGTCTTGTTGCGCGAGGCTGGATAGAATGTTTCGCAGTCCGCCAGCGCATCCCCACTCGAGAGCATTATGGTGCGATTCCCGGACGTCTGCAGGCGGTAGCCGAGATCCCTGCGCCACCAGGCGCTGCGCGGAAAGAGGTGCGGCAGGCGACGGTGCTGGAAATCCGGAATCCAGGAAACAACCGGTATTGGAAACCGGTTGCCGAACCACTGGGCGACTTCAAACACAACATCGATACCTTGCGCAGCG
This sequence comes from Mesorhizobium sp. WSM4837, assembly GCF_055811435.1. NCBI lineage: Bacteria > Pseudomonadati > Pseudomonadota > Alphaproteobacteria > Hyphomicrobiales > Phyllobacteriaceae > Mesorhizobium > Mesorhizobium sp. WSM4837. The sequence goes on along the minus strand of NZ_JBVVQE010000003.1, from coordinate 142,777 downwards.
ACAAGGTCCGCGAAGGCACGGTCACTTCCGCCAGCGAGTGCGATCAGCCCTCGCCTGCCGAGGCCGGCGCCCGTGACCCGGTTATCAACGATAGCGGGTGCGGCCAACATATGATCGAAGGACGCGCCAATGCTTGAATGCTGCTCGGGTGTGAGAAACAGTTTCGCCTGCACCTTGCCACACAGCTCGGAGGCGACGACGCTCAGCATGTTGCGTAGATAGGACTCGCCGCCTGACCAAGTTCCGCGGCCGATGAGAGTGAAGCCGACGGTAATCAAGGCGCGGAGCGTCGCAAATGGCCGACCGGCTCGGCGAGAATTTCAGCGCGATACCAATCGACATAGCCAGCAATGCCCCTGCTGAGCGGCACCCGCAACTGAAGCCCATCCGGGACGCCGGATGAATCCGAGATCAGATTGACAGGGTCGCCCCGACGAGATTTTCCAGAAAACGAGAGGCGATGGTTCCCTCCCCATGCCTCCAGAACCATGCTGGAAATCGTGCTGACGGGTGCAGCAGCGCCCGCACCGCCATTATAGATGGCGAAGCGCGGTTCGCCGGCAGGCAAGATGTGATGGATCAACCGCACAACGTCCGAGATATGGTGCCAATCCCTCATTTCCGTACCCGTGCCGCCAAGCACAATGTCGGTTTCGCCTGCCGCGAGCCTGCCGCAGAGATCCCAGAGCAGTTGCTTGCGCAATCCTTCTCCATAGACCGAAAAGGGCGAGCCACCGAGACCGGCTGGCCGTACGCGGCACAATACGACCGGCCAAGCTCCTCAACCATTCGCTTGTGATGACCATAAGGTGAGTACGGCTCGAGTGCGGCATCGACGCTGATGGGGCCGAAGTGGCCGCCGCCATAGACGGCGGCGGAGGACGCCAGAACGACTGAGGCATCGGGTGCGTGGCGACGCAGGAAATCGAGGACACAAGCCGCGGAAACGACGCTTTGTTCAAAATCCTTCAGCGGATCGGCAATCGACTGCCCGACGGTAGCGCCGCCTGCCAGATGGTAAACGGCTGCCGGTCGGCCGTGTACGGCCAGAGCCGCGTCCATCGTTTGCGCGGTCACTCCGCCGGAAAAGAATGCGCCGCCGGTCGCCGCCGCGAACCCAGGGGCTTCGCTTCGGCCGAAGCCGAGGACATGATGGCCTTCTCCGGCAAGAAATCGCGATAAATGCAGGCCAATGAAGCCGCCGGCTCCAGTCACCCAAACAGGCCTCGCCTCTTTCAGCTGCGCCACCAGATCAGCCCTTCCCTTGCTTGTAGCAAAGGAAAGAGACCAGGCGCCCAGGCCGGCGGTCCAGCAATGCCGCTGCTCGGGCAACGGCACCGAAAGGCAGTGGGGACAGGGCCGTGCGGACCAGCCCCGACACTGGGCCGAAGACTGCCGCGAGCCTTTCTCGAATTTCGGAAGCTGTCATCGGGTCATAGTTCACAACCGATTGGAAAGAGTTCATTTCGCGATCGATCGTAAGCCCCGCCCCCTGCAACGCAGCGCGGTAGGCCGCCAGCGTGAAAGCGTTCTCCCCGCCGTAGAGGTGATGCAGCGGATGAGAGCGCAGAAACGGTTCCAGCTGTTGCGGCCCGGATATCACATGGTCGCGCAATGACAGGAACGTCGCGCCCTCGCGAGAGAGGCGCGCAACCTCACCGCAGAACGCCGGAAGGTCATGCGCGTGATGCAGCACTTGCCTGGCGACGACCAGGTCATAGCCGGCGGCGGTCAACGGGATAGCCTCGCCGAACGCTTCGATCACATCGATGCGCGTGCCTGTTTTGTCGGCAAGCGTCCGGATTGCGGCGGCACCGACAAGGGCGCTGGGATCGGGCTCGACGGCGGTTACCGACCAGCCCTCGCGCGCCAGGGCATAGGAGAGGATGCCATTGCCGGCGCCAAGGTCGAGAGCACGGCCGACCTTGCGCGGGATCATGCTGCGAACCTCATCGAACTCTGCGCTTTCATGATAGCGCTGCGCGGCCACGACCGGATCGTCGAAATAGGCGGCGCGGGCGAGCTCTTTCATCGAAGGCTCGCTCATGCACCAGCGGACGGCGTCTTCCCAAGTCATGGCCGCGTCAGGCATCGAGAGAAACCATATGCTGGATCAATCCCCGTGGTTTTCCGGCAACAACTGCGTGAGGCGGCACGTTCTTGGTCACAACGATCTCACTCTCCCGTCGATATCTCGGATACGTCCACAACAGCCGCCATCAATGCTCAGCTCGACGAGCGCGACAACGCTTTCGCGTCACAGGCTTGCATGCTTTCCCGTCCGTCATTCAAGGCAGGTTGTTTCCGGCGCTCGTGAGACGTAGTACGCTGCCCATCGCCTCAAAGCGGCACATCGTCGATCACACTTCAGCCAGGACGTTATTCTAGCGAACAGCTACGCTACCGTCTGTTGCCTCGTCAAGTTCAGATCACGAGAATTCGAATCGCGCGAATTTCGTCCGCGCAAAACGCCCTTGCACCCCTTACCTGCATTGAGTGCCCGCCGAGCGCCTGCCGCGAGGATTGCCCTTGGCCGGCGTATAAACCAGCCCCTTCGAACGTCGGGACGGTTGGAGAACAACGCAGGAACGTTTTTTATTCCAGTCTGGGCCGGGTTCGATCGAGGGACGGCCGATGTCGCTGTGGACGGCGAGTGTTTGACGCTGGGTTGCTTATCCGTGCTATCAAAAAAACCGGTCGAGGCCCGGCCAGGTCGAAATTGACAGATCACCACTTGCAAATCGGTCGCGGCTGTCTTTTGCTCGCGCGACAGTTGTCCCATGACTGTTGAATGGTTGGCGAACGGATGAACAAAATCGATCGGCGACGGCCGGAGTCCGAAGCGGACGCCACCGTAAATGCCGCGCGGCTTGGAACGCGGTTGCGCCTCGCCCGCCAGACGCGGGGCATGACGCTGAAGACGCTGGCGACAGCTGCGCACTGCTCTGAAAGCCTTCTGTCCAAGATCGAGAACGGCAAGGCTTCGCCATCCCTGCCCATGCTTCACCGCCTGGTCGAAGCTCTGGAGACCAATATCGGCTGGATGTTCGAACAGGTCGACGACGACGAGGCGATCGTGTTCCGCGCCGGCGCGCGGCCATTGATCTCGCTCGACGCGCTGAGGCGCGGCGAGGGCATCTCGCTCGAACGCATCATTCCATATTCGCCCGGACACCTGCTGCAGTGCAACATCCATCATATCGAGGCAGACGGCGAGAGCGAAGGTCCCATCCAGCATGTCGGCGAGGAAGTCGGCTACGTGCTCGCCGGCCGGATCAAGCTGATCGTCGATGGCAAGAGCCATGATCTCGCCACCGGCGATGCGTTCGTATTCAGGTCGGAGCTGCCGCACCATTACCGCAACATCGGCAAGGAGAGAGCCAGCATTTTTTGGGTCAACACACCAGCGACCTTCTGACGGCTGCTGTGAGATCAAATTCGTTGACAAATATTCAAGTCTCTTGAATGTTTGCCTTGTGCCTGTAGCACCAACGGCCAGCCTGACAGGTTTGGCCCGCAAGCAAGGGGAACCGTAAATGCGTCCGTTCAAACTTCTCGTCCGTTGCGCCGCCGTCCTAGCCATCTGCTCGACAGCGATGGGATCGGCGTTCGCCGATACGTTCGCTCTGGTCAACATCAACCAGCAGGCCCTGTTCTTCAACCAGATCAACGAGGGCGCGCAGAAGGCGGCCGACGCCGCCGGCGCCAAGCTGGTCATCTTCAATGCCAACAACGTGCCGAGCGCGCAAAATGACGCGATCGAGAACTACATCACACAAAAGGTCGACGGCATCATTCTGGTCGCCATCGACGTCAACGGCGTCAAGCCTGCAATCACCGCCGCGAAGGCGGCCGGCATCCCGGTGATCGCCATCGACGCGCAGATCCCTGACGGCGACAACGTTGCGTTCATTGGCGTCGACAACGCCAAGGCCGGCGAGGATATCGGCAAATTCTATGCCGATCATGTGAAGTCGGAGATGGGCGGCACTGCCAAGATCGGGATTGTCGGCGCGCTCAATTCGTTCATACAGAACCAGCGGCTCGACGGCTTCAAGAAGGCGGTCACCGACAGCGGCCTGGCGATCACCTTCCTCGACACGGTCGACGGCCAGAATGTCCAGGAGACCGCAATGAGCGCTTCGGAAAATTTGATGACCGCCAATCCAGACATGACGACGCTCTATGCGACCGGCGAGCCGGCGTTGCTCGGCGCTGTTTCGGCCGTAACCAGCCAAGGCCGCACCGGCGACGTCAAGGTGTTCGGCTGGGACCTGACCAAGCAGGTCGTTCAGGGCATTGACGATGGTTGGGTGGTGGCGGTCGTCCAGCAGGACCCGGCCGGCGAAGGCAAGGCCGCTGTCGAAGCCTTGGCCAAGCTCAAGAAGGGCGAAACGGTCGAGCCGATCATCAATATTCCGGTGACGATCGTGACCAAGGACAACGTCGACAAATATCGCGCGATGTTCCAGTAAACTGCGTCGATAACCGGTCCGCGGCGCCGCCTGAGGCTACGCCGCGGACGCTTCGCAAAGCCCGTGGATCGAAGATGAGCAGTAGCGAGACCTATCGGGTGCGGATGAGCGGCATCTCAAAGCGCTACAACGCCATTCAGGCGCTCGATGACGTGTCGCTGGTGCTGAGGCCGGGCGAGGTCCTGGGGCTGGTTGGCGACAATGGCGCCGGGAAGTCGACGTTGAGCAAGGTGCTGTCGGGAGCGGTGGTTCCCGATGCCGGCACGATCGAGATCGATGGAACGCCGGTGACCTTCACTTCGCCGGCGGACGCGCGTGCGGCGCGCGTCGAGATGGTCTATCAGGATCTGTCGCTCTGCGACACGGTCGACGTCGCCGGCAATCTCTTTCTCGGCCGCGAGCCGCGCCGCCGCATCGCCGGCATTTCCTTTCTCGACAAGAAGCGCATGCATGAGCAAACGCGCCAGATGCTCGACCGTCTCGGCATCGTTATCGCCGACACGCGGCTCAAGGTCGAAAACCTGTCCGGCGGACAGCGACAGTCGATCGCGATCGGCCGCGCCGCCTCGTTCGAGCCGTCCGTGCTGATTATGGATGAGCCGACGGCGGCGCTCGCCGTCGCCGAGGTCGAGGCTGTGCTGGACCTGATCCGCACCGTCAGCGCCCGCGGCGTCAGTGTCATCCTGATCACCCACCGGCTTCAGGATCTGTTCCTCGTATGCGACCGCATTCAGGTCATGTACGAAGGACGCAACGTCGCCGAGCGACTGATCGGCGAAACCAATATCGAGGATGTCGTCAACCTGATCGTGGGCCGCAAGTTCAACGCTCGTTCGGCCACCAACGCCTATCGCGATGGAGCGCCAGCATGAGCGAAGCGACTTCGACCCGCTCCGCGCAGTCTCGAAGGGTCCGCGAATCCACGTGGCGAGATGCGGTGCTCGCCAACGGCAGTGTCGTGTCGATCGCGCTGTTCTTTCTTATCGTTAGCGTCATCTTCTCGGTGGCGACGGACGCCTTTCTGACGTCGCCCAACCTGCTGAACATCCTGCGCCAGTCGGCACCGCTGCTGATCGTCGCCGCGGCGATGACCTTCGTCATCACCACCGGCGGCATCGACCTTTCGGTCGGCTCCGTGCTGGCACTGGTGGCAACGCTGTCGGCGACGCTGCTGCAACTGGGTTTGCCATGGCCGCTGGTCATCCTCGCCATGCTTGCGCTGGGCGCCTTGCTTGGCGCGGTGCAGGGCTATTTCGTCGCTTATGAGGGCATCCCGGCCTTCATCGTCACGCTTGCCGGCCTTTCGGTGATCCGCGGCGTGGCGCTGCTGATCACCGGCGGCTACTCGATCCCCATCGAGCCGGGCAGCCCTTTCACGGTGCTGGGCCGCGCCTGGCTGCTTGGCGTGCCGGCGCCGGCGCTGATCGCGCTGGCGATCCTGGCGATCGCCTATATCGCCTTCAACGAGACGCCGTTCGGCCGCTACGTGACCGGCATCGGCGCCAACGCCGAAGCGGTCAGGCGCGCCGGCGTGAACACGCGGCTGACGACGCTTTTCGTTTACGTGATTTCCGCCGCCGCGGCAGCTCTTGCGGGGATCATCATTGCTGCCCGGCTCGGATCCGGATCGTCGAATGCCGGACAAGGATTTGAGCTCGAAGTCATCGCTGCCGTCGTGCTTGGCGGCACCAGCCTGTTCGGCGGCCGCGGAACGATAGTCGGCACCGTGCTCGGCGCGCTTACCGTGGCCGTCATCGGCAACGGTCTTATCCTGGCGCATCTGTCGCCATTCCTGACGCCGATTGTCACCGGAACAATCATCCTGATCGCCATCTGGCTGAACTTCCGCCTGTTCCGCGGCGCCGTACGGAGCCGTTGAGCCCATGAGTGATCTTTTCGATGACGCGGCTCCCAGGCAGCGGCTGGCGATCGGGGTCGATACCGGCCATGTGATGACCGTTCTCGGCCCCGTTCCGGTCGAAGAAATGGGCATTACGCTGATGCACGAGCACATCTTGCTCGACGGCGCGCGCAGCTGGAAATGTCCCTGTCATCCCGACGACATGGCGCTCGCCGAGCAGCCGGTGAACATCGAGATCATCGGCGAATTGCGCATGAACCCTTACGTCAATCGCGACAATGTTTCGCTCGACGACAGTGACCTGGCGCTGTCTGAGCTGCAACGCTATCGCGCGCTGGGCGGCCACACCGTCGTCGACGCGACCAATATCGGCATCGGCCGCGAGCCGGAAAAGCTCGTCCGCATCAGCCGCATGTCCGGCCTGAAGATCGTCATGGGCACCGGCTTCTATCTGGAGCACACCCATCCCGAATGGCTGAAGGCGATGGATGTCGACGCAGTGACCGAGTTCATCGTCAACGATGTCGGCGGCGGCGAGACGCAGCCGCCGATCCTGGCCGGACTGATCGGCGAGGTCGGCGTCAGCAAGGATTTTACTTCAGAGGAGCGAAAGTCGCTGCGAGCTTCGGCGCGGGCCTCGCGCATCACCGGCGTGCCGCTGTCGATCCACCTCCCCGGCTGGGAGCGGCTGGCGCACGAGGTGCTCGATGTCGTGGAGGCCGAGGGCGCCGATCTTCGCCACACTGTGCTCTGTCACATGAACCCCAGCCACAATGATCTCGAGTACCAGACAAGCCTCGCCCGGCGCGGCGCGTTCCTGGAATACGACATGATCGGCATGGACTATTATTATGCCGATCAGGACGCGCAATCGCCCTCCGACGAAGAGAACGCGCGAACAATCGCCACACTTGTCGAGGCCGGCTTCGGCGATCGCCTGCTCTTGTCGCAGGATGTGTTCCTCAAGATCATGCTGACCCGCTTCGGCGGTTTCGGCTACGGCTACATCCTCAAGCATTTCATACCGCGCCTGAAACGGCATGGCGTCGAGCAGCCAGCCATCGACCGCATGCTGATCGCCAATCCGAAAGCCGTGTTCTCGCGGCAGAATCAAGCCCAGACTTACGGCTGAGACTTACGACGGAGTTCAAATGTCCAAGAAAAAGATCCTGCTTGCGGGTGAATCCTGGGTGTCGACCGCCACCCATATCAAAGGCTTCGACCAGTTTCCGACGGTCACCTACCACACCGGGGCGGACGAATTGCTGACGGCGCTGAAAGCGACCGACTTCGACGTGACCTTCATGCCGGCGCATGAGGCACAGCGCAGCTTTCCGCAAACAATGGAGGCGCTTTCGGCCTATGACGCGGTGGTGCTCTCCGACATCGGCGCCAACACGCTGCTTCTGCATCCCGACACCTGGGTGCACTCGAAGCCGACGCCGAACCGCCTGCGGCTGCTGCGCGATTATGTGCGCGATGGCGGCGGGCTTTTGATGTTCGGCGGCTACTACAGTTTCCAGGGCATCAATGGCGGCGCGCGCTACCGCAAGACGCCGGTCGAGGAGGCACTGCCGGTGAACTGCCTCGCCTTCGACGACCGCGTCGAGGTGCCGGAAGGGTTTTCGCCTGTCCTGAAAGCCTCCTCGGACCATCCGATCCTCAGGGGCCTCGGTTCGGATTGGCCTGTCCTGCTCGGCTTCAACGAGGTGACGCCGAAAGACGGGGCGGAAGTCCTGGCAACCGTGTCGTCGGATTATGGCTCGCTGCCGCTGCTCGTCACCGGTCACTATGGCAAGGGCCGCACTGTGGCCTGGACGTCCGATGTCGGGCCGCATTGGCTGCCACCGGAGTTCATCGCCTGGAAAGGCTACAAAACCCTGTTCGAGCAGATGCTGAGCTGGGCGATCGGTGAGAGCTGAGCGATGCATGTCCATGTCGTCGGCAATGCCTGCGTCGACACGATTTTTCGCGTCGGCCGCTTCCCTGCCGCCGGCGAGACTTTGAACGCCAGCAGCTACGCCGACTGCCTCGGCGGCAAGGGAGCAAACCAGGCTGTTGCGGCCGCGCGCACGGGTGCTGCGGTAACGTTTTGGACGGCGCTCGGCAAGGACCGCGCAGGCGCATGGATCAGGAGCCGCCTCGAGAGGGAGTTGTCTGACCTCGAGGCGATTGAATTCGACCTGCCAAGCGACCGCTCGACCATCGTCATTGGGGCCGGCGGCGAGAACTTCATCGTCAGCGGCGTCGCCTGCAGCGAGGCGTTCGATCCGATCGCACAAACCGCACTTGCGGGCCGAATCGCGTCTGGCGACATCGTTGTCTGCCAAGGAAACCTGCGAGGCGCCGCGATATATGCCTGCCTGCGGGCAGCACAGGAAAATGGCGCGCGCACCGTCCTGAATGCCAGCCCTATCGATGCGGCGGCTCTGCCTGACTTCGGCCTGGCGCAGGTGTTGGTGGTGAATCAATCCGAGGCGAAAGCGCTGACCGGCCAGGATGACATGGCAGCCGCCGCCGACGCGCTGGCGGCCAAAGGCGCCGAGACAGTCGTGATCACGCTCGGTGCGGAAGGCTGTCTCGCCCTTGGCCCGGACCAGGGAGGATCGTTTCGTTTGCCGGCACCACGTGTCGAGGCGCTCGACACCAGCGGCGCCGGCGATGTGTTTTGCGGCTGTCTGGCCGGCGGGTTTGCCAAGGGAATGTCGGTTGCCCCAGCGCTGACGTTCGCGCTCGCGGCTGCCGCAATTGCGGTGACTCGCCCGGGCACATTGATATCCTGTCCTTCCGCGTCTGAAATGGCCGCGCTCATCGATCAAACGGAGCTCTCATGACCCAACTCGGTCAATCAGGCGGCGACGCGCTCGTAGAACTTTTCGGCCGCACCAAGGTGGTGATCGGCGTCGTTCACCTGTCGCCGCTTCCCGGCGCGCCGCGCTATGACGGCGAGGCGGTCGAGGCGATCTATCAGCGCGGTCTGGACGATGCGAGATCTTATCTCGATGGCGGATGCGACGGCGTGATCGTAGAGAATCATGGCGACATCCCGTTTGCCAAACCTGACGATATCGGACCGGAGACAGCGGCCTATATGGCGGTTATTTCCGACCGTATCCGCCGCGAGTTCGGCAAGCCGGTCGGCATCAATGTGCTCGCTAACGCCGCGATCCCTGCCCTTGCGATCGCCAGCGCCTCCGGCGCGGGCTTTATCCGCGTCAATCAATGGGCGAATGCCTATGTCGCCAATGAGGGTTTTGTCGAGGGGGAGTCCGGTCGCGCAGCACGCTACCGCGCCAGGCTGCGCGCCAACGGCATCCGCGTCTTCGCCGATGCTCATGTCAAGCACGGCGCGCACGCGATCGTTGCCGACCGCCCGGTGGAGGAACTGGTCAAGGATCTGGTCTTCTTCGACGCTGACGCCATCATCGCGACCGGTCAACGCACCGGGCACGCTGCGGATCTGAGCTATATCAGCATGATCAAAGAGGCCGCCGGCCTGCCGACGCTGGTCGGCAGCGGCGTGACGCCCGACAATGCCAACGATATCCTTGGCATCGTCGATGGGATCATCATCGCCAGCGCGCTGAAGCATGACGGCGTCTGGTGGAACCAGGTCGACCCTGCCCGTGTAAAGACCTTCATGAGTGGGCTGAGGCGATAACAAGCCATTGAGACACGCGTGAATTGAATCTATCGCTTCGCGCCCTTGGGCTTGGTTTACGGAAGGGCTGACCTGCAGAGCCCATCCGGCTGCTCGAAGCTGCGGGGCTTCGAATGGAGGCGACGACCGGTTCGCCGCAAACGGCTGGAGGAATCAATCGAGAACCGTCGACGAAGACACGCGGACAACTCGCCCGGGCAAGCGGTTCGTCTGCGATGGCGCGACCGTCTGGCGCCGCTCGGCAACTTATGATTTCCAGGAGCCAGTCGCGCCCTGCCCGGCCGCCCACTTGGGACATTTCGGGTTCGCGGCTTGATCGCCGGCCTGAGATCGGCAACCGATATCGGCAATTGTGCTGACTTATGGCCTCAAATGCCTTACATTGCAGGTGATTGAGAGACGATTGAGATCGGCAAGAATGCTTGAAACACCTACCCGCATTGAGCGGCTGTTTTTGACGACGCGTACCGACCGTCCTGGCCGATCTCGCGATCGAGACGCAAAAGGCGGCCGATGAACTCGGACGAGCCCTGCATCCGGAATCGGCTGCCGAACTGGCCGATCTCGTGCGCGTCATGAATTCTTACTATTCGAATTTGATCGAAGGTCACAACGCCCGACCTCGGGACATCGAGAGTGCATTGGCCGGAGCCGAGATTGACCCTGAACGCCGATCTCTCCCTTGGAGGCCAAGGCGCATGTCGAAGTTCAGAGGATGATTGACGGCCTCGGTTTGCGTGGGGAGTTGCCGAGCCCGACTTCGATCGATTTCATCCGGCGGGTTCATCGCGTCTTCTACGACGAGATGCCGGAGGAATTCCGGTTCGTCGACAAACCCGACGGCACCAGGGCCGAGACCGTGCCTGGCGAGTTCCGGTCGTCTCCAGAGCATGATGTTGTTGTTGGCCGCCATCAGCCGCCATCGTCTGACTGGGTGTTGGCCTTTATGGAGCACTTCGAGAAACGGTACGCGATGACCGAAAAGCAGGCCAGCCTGCGCATCATCGCGATTGCGTCAGCTCATCACCGCCTCAACTATATCCACCCTTTTCCAGACGGCAACGGCCGCGTCAGTCGCCTGATGTCTCACGCTATGGCGCTCAAGGCCGGAATCGGCGGCAATGGCCTATGGTCGATATCTCGTGGACTCGCTCGTGGGTTGAAGATCGCGGCGAATACAAGAGCATGATGGATTACGCAGACAGTCCCAGACGGGGCGACCGCGACGGCCGAGGAAATCTTTCGGAATCAGCACTCAAGGATTTCGTCGAATGGTTCCTGACAGTCGCGCTCGACCAGGTGCGGTTCTCGATCACCATGTTCGACCTCAGACGGCTTGAGGCCCGCTATCGCGCCTTGGTGAAGGATATCGTTGACGACAAACGGGCGCCTGATCTGGTGGCGGCGGTATTGCGGCACGGCAGGCTGCCCCGTGGCGAGGCCAATTTGGTGCTGAAGACATCCGAGCGCACGGCACGGAACACGTTGTCGGAACTCGTCGACCGCGGTTTCCTGAAATCTGATACTCCGAAGGCACCGGTCCGGATCGCTTTTCCTCTCGATTTCAGGGAACGGCTGTTTCCCAATCTCTTCACCGATGCCGAAGTCGATGTCCCAGAACCACCGTCACTTGTCTTTCAGGTGAGTGGAATTTCAGGAATCATCCATTTCTATTTGAGGATGACAGTGATGGCCGTGACGATTCGAGGCCTTGGGGTCGTAGGAAGAAAGGCGCGCACCGCGACGACCCGCAGGCCGCAGTCACCTTGTCGTTGATCCAGCCCATTCCGACCGGTACCAGTCGACGAATTTTTTCAGTCCGTCTTCTGTCGAAACGCTCGGCTTGAAGCCGAAATCGCGCTCCAGCGCAGTCATGTCGGCATAGGTCCGCTCGACATCGCTGCTTTGCATCGGCTCGCTGTCGCGGATCGCTTTTACGCCGAGCAGTTTTTCCAGAGTGGCGATGAAATCGCCGAGCCGCACCGGCCGGTTGTTGCCGACATTGTAGAGCCTGCTCGGCGGAACTTCAGCCGATGGCGGCTTGTCGAGCACGGCAACGACAGCTCTCACCACATCCTCGACATACGTGAAATCGCGCCACATCTCGCCATTGTTGAACACCCGGATCGGCTTGCCTTCGAGCATTGCCTTGGTGAATATCCAATAGGCCATGTCGGGCCGGCCCCAGGGACCGTAGACGGTGAAAAATCGCAAACCGGTCTGCGGCACCCCGAAGAGATGGGCGTAGGTGTGGCTCATCAATTCATCGGACTTCTTGGTGGCGGCGTAGAGCGAGACGGGCTTGTCGACCTGATCGGTCTCGCTGAACGGCACCTTGCGGTTGCCGCCATAGACCGAGCTAGACGAGGCATAGACCAGATGCTCGAATGCGGGCTGCGCGCGACAGAATTCGAGCACTTCGAGATGGCCGACAACATTGGAACGGACATAGAGCCTCGGATTGTCGAGTGAATAGCGCACACCCGCCTGAGCGGCGAGATGGACGATCCTGACTATGCCTTGCCCGGCCAAAGCGTCGGCAAGAGCGCCCTGTTCGGCGATGTCGATCTGGTGAAATGAAAAATCCTTGTAAGGCTGCAAGCGGGCGAGGCGCCCCTTTTTGAGCGCCAGGTCGTAATAGTCGTTCATGTTGTCGACGCCGACGACCGCTTCCCCCCTGCTCAGGAGATGATGGCAAACATGGCTGCCGATGAATCCTGCGGCTCCGGTGACAAGTACAGGCAACAAGGTTCTCCATGCATATGCTGGCACATGATCGCGAAATCGAGATCGATTTCGGAGAGGATCATGGCAACATCAAAACGCTCATCAGAATGAACGGAACCGACCCAGTCCAATTCGTGTTTTAGCCGAAAGCCCCAATAGGCGCTACCGACAAGCTGTGCGTCGACGCGTCAGCTCGCCTCGCGCAGGGCCTCGGCCGCCTGCAGGTCGACCGACACGAGTTGGCTGACGCCCTGCTCGGCCATGGTCACCCCGAACAGCCGGTTCATGCGGGCCATGGTGATCGGGTTGTGCGTGATGATGACGAAGCGCGTCTCGGTGGTGGCCGCCATTTCGTCCATCAGATTGCAGAAACGCTCGACATTGTGATCGTCGAGCGGTGCGTCGACTTCGTCGAGGACGCAGATCGGCGCGGGATTGGTCAGGAACACGGCAAAAATCAGCGACATCGCCGTCAACGCCTGCTCGCCGCCGGAAAGCAGCGTCATCGTCTGCGGCTTCTTGCCGGGTGGCCGCGCGAGGATTTCGAGACCGGCCTCGAGCGGATCGTCGGACTCGATCAGTTGCAGTTCCGCTGTGCCGCCGCCGAACAGATGCGAAAACAGCCGCTGGAAATGGCCATTGACCACGTCGAAGGCAGCCAGCAGCCGTTCGCGGCCTTCGCGGTTCAGGCTCTGGATCGCCTGCCGCAGCTTGCGGATGGCCTCGATGATGTCCTCGCGTTCTGAAACGATGGTCTCCAGCCGGTCGGACAGCTCCTTCTGCTCTTCCTCGGCGCGCAGATTGACGGCGCCGAGCCGCTCGCGCTCGATCTTCAGCCGGTCGAGCTGACGCTCGATCTCAGTCATCTCCGGCATCGGGCTGTCGGCCTCCAGGCCGGTGTGGCGGATGACCAGATGCGGCGGCGTGTTCAGCGTTTCCTGGATGCGCGCCTCGACCTCGAGCCGTCTTTCATCGGCAGCGGTCAGCCGCTCTTCGGCGCGGACGCGGGTTTCGCGCGCCTCGGCCAGCGACTGGATCGCTGATGTCGCGGCCTTGTCCAGTTCGGACTGCCTGTTTTCCGCTTCCTGCAACCGGTCGCCGGCGGCCTGGCGCAGGCTTTCGGCCTCGGCAAGCTGCGACAGCAAGGCGCGCCGCTTGGCGTCGATCTCGTCGGGTGCGTCGGCCAGCCTTTCGCGTTCGGCTTCGGCCTCGGCCTTGCGTTCGCCGAGTGCGGCGATCTGCGTCGAGGCGTTTTCGGCGCGCTCCAGCCAGTTGCGGCGCTCCGCGCCGATGGCGTCGAGTCGGCGCGTGCGCGCTTCCGCCTCCCGCCTCAAGCCTTCATGGACGGCGCGGGCATCGGCGAGGGTGGCGCGGTCGCGAGCGACGTTGGCGGCCGACTGATCGAGCTGCACCTGCAGATCACCGAGATCGGGAGCGCTTTGCAGCAGCATCTCGGCCTCGACGAAAGCCGCGGCCGTCTCTTCATGGCTGTCGACGATGCGCGCGCGCGCCTCGTCAAGTGCGGCGCGCCGGCTCGACAGCTCGCCGCCGGCCCTCTCGGCCTCGGCCAGCGCGTTGCGGGCGGCGTCCAGCCCATGCTGGGCATCACGCCCGGCCTGACGGGCGTTGCGCTCGGCCTCGCTCGCCTGGGCAAGCGCCTGCTCGGCATCGGCAAGGGCCTCTTCGGCCTGGCGCAGGATGCGGTTCGCGTGGACCGCCTCGGCGTCGAGCTCGGACAGCCGGTTTTTCTGCGCCAGCCGCTGCGCGGCGGCGGTCGGCGCGTCGGCGCTGGCGGTGAATCCGTCCCAACGCCAGAGCGCCCCTTCGCGGCTGACCAACCGCTGCCCGGGAGCAAGCTGCGCCTGCAACCGTCTTCCCTCAGCAGTGTCGACGATGCCAATCTGCGCCAATCGGCGGGCGAGTTGCGCCGGCGCGCGGACGACGCTGGCAAGGCTCTTGATGCCTTCGGGCAGAGCGGCGTCGCCGGGCTGGACCTCGCTTTGGCCCCAATGCACCGGCGCGCTGCGGTCGAGCGGCACGTCGAGATCTTCGCCAAGGGCGGCGCCCAGCGCCGTCTCGTAGCCGCGCTCGACGCTGATCTGCTCCAGCACGGACGGGAAGAGGTCGCCGCTCGCGGCATTCAGGATCTTGGCCAGCGTGCGGGCCTCGGTTTCGATTCGCGCCAGCTCGGCCTTTGCATCCTGAACCGGCGGGCGGGCGGCGCTCTCCGCCACGCGCGCCTCGGCGACAGCCTGTTCGGCGGCAATCGCCGCGGCTTCGGTTTCCTCCAGCAGCGCCAGCGCCTGTTCAACCAGAAGTTGCTTCTCGGCAGGATCGGCCAGGCCGGCGACCCTGGAGGCGATATCGGACAATTCCCGGTCGACATCGGCGAGTTGGCGGGCGAAACGGTCGCGGCGCTCCGCGGTGTCGCGCAGCGTTCGTTCGATCTGGTTGCGGGAAGCGGCGGCCTCCGCCCGTTCGGCGGTCAGCCCGGCGAGTTTGGCTTCACTGGCGGCAAGCGTCGACGCAGCCTGTTCGACCGCCGCGCGGGTGCTGGCCTCGCGGTCGGCGGCGCCGGCGTTCTCGGTGTTGAGCGCAGTTTCTTCGGCGGAGAGACGCTCAAGAATATCCGCATTGTCGCGGACCATCCGCTCCTCGCGGACGATGTCGCCGTCGAGCTGCTGGAGCCGGCGGTCGAGCTCCAGTTGGCGGGCGCGGATGCGGCCCGCTTCTTCCTCGATCTGCGTCTTGGCGATCGACAGGCGCTGGAAGGCGGCAGCGGCGGCGGCTTCCGCGTCGCGCAGGTCCGGCAACCGATGGGCGCCGATCCCTTGCTCCCTGGCGGCAGCCATCTGGGCGGCGGCGCGGTCGCCGACCAGTGCCGTGGCGATCGCCAGCGCCGAGCGCGCCTCGCCTTCCTGCGTCTTGGCCAGCGTCCAGCGCAGATGCAGCAGCGTCGCTTCAGCCTTGCGGATATCGGCCGACAGGTTCTTGAAGCGCGAGGCCTGGCGAGCCTGGCGCTTCAGACTTTCGATCTGGCTTTCCAGCTCGCCGACGACATCGTCCAGCCGTTCCAGATTCTGTTCGGCCGCTTTCAGACGCAGTTCCGCCTCGTGGCGACGTGTGTGCAGACCCGAAATGCCGGCCGCCTCTTCCAGCAGCGCGCGACGCGCCTGCGGCTTGGCCTGGATCAGCTCGCCGATGCGGCCCTGCCCGACCATCGAGGGCGAACGGGCGCCGGTCGACTGGTCGGCGAAAAGCAGCTGCACGTCCTTGGCGCGGGCTTCCTTGCCGTTGATGCGGTAGAGCGAACCCGCCTCGCGCTCGATGCGACGCGAAACCTGCAACTCGTCCGCGTCGTTGAAGGCCGAGGGCGCGCTACGGTCGCTGTTGTCGAGGAAAAGCGTGACTTCGGCGGTGTTGCGGGCCGGACGCGTTCCGGAACCGGAAAAGATGACGTCGTCCATGCCGGAGGCGCGCATGTTCTTGTACGAGCTTTCGCCCATCACCCAGCGCAGCGCCTCGACAAGGTTCGACTTGCCGCAGCCGTTGGGGCCGACGATGCCGGTCAGGCCGCGTTCGATGACGAACTCACCGGGTTCGACGAACGACTTGAAACCGAGCAGGCGAAGGCGCGAGAATTTCATTCGCGCCGCCCCAAAAGCGGGTTCTGCAAAAGTGTTCCGCGGTTTGGCGACAAGAACTCGCGGCGCAACAAAAAGTTGCGCACGCCGAAGCGCAGCCGCTTCGGCGCTGCCGAGACGTCAGAGCAGAGGGTCGATAATGGCCGAGATTTCCTCAATCGACAGCGCCCCCTTGTAGGTCTTCCCGTTGATAAAGAAGGTCGGCGTCGAGTCGACCTTGAATTCATCGGCGCCGCGCTTCTGGACCGACCTCACATCGTCCAGAAGTTTCTGGTCCGTCAAGCAGGCCGCGAACGACTCCTGTGTAAAACCGGCCATCTTGGAGATTTGCAGCAGGGCGTCCTTGGTATTGGCGACACCTGCCCAGTTCGCCTGCTGCTTGAACAGAACGTCCACCATTGGGAAATAATTGTCCTTGGAGCAGCGCGCCAGCATGAAACCGGCCTCGGCGCTGGGATCGAAGGGGAACTCGCGCAGGATAAGGCGGGCCTTGCCGGTATCGATGTATTTCGTCTTCAGCGCCGGGAGCGTGGTTTCATGGAAATGCGCGCAGTGCGGGCAGGTCATCGAGGCATATTCGACGATGGCGACCTTCGCGTCGTCCTTGCCGAGCTGCATGTCGGGCAGTGCGCCGGGCTTCAGCAACGCAGCCATGTCCACCGTGCCCTGGGCCTCAGGCGCCTTGGCCGCGGCAGGAGCGGCCGGCTTTGCCGGATCGGCCGGCTTCATCGCATCGGCGGGGGCCGCAGGCTTCACATCCTCCGCCACGGCTTTCTCGCCCGAGTCGCTGCAGGCGGCGAGCAGAGCCACCGCCGGAATGGCGGCCAGTGACGACAGGAGGTTTCTGCGGGACAAAAGACGGGGCATACGAATCACCTGACAATGGTTGGATTTTGCAATGCAAAGGCTAGAAAAGGCGAGAGTTGGCGCGAATTAAGGCATCGCCGTCCCCATTCCAATCGCCAAACTTGGCTATGCGATCACGAAAGCGCGAGATTATGTTTTCTTTTGACCGAGAATGGTGGCGCCGAGCCGCTCCAGCGAGGCGCGCAGCCGATCATCCTCGATCATTCCGACAGTGCCTGATAGCTTCACCTTCTCGGCCGCGGTCAGCGGCCGGATGCTTGGTTTAAGCCGCCCTTTGTCAACCGTGACCGGCTTTTGCACGATTCTGATCCGGCCGATAGCGTTGAAGCCGAGGAAGGCGTTGACCCGGTTGATGATCTCGCCGGTCTCGTGCTGCAGATGGAGCGCCGCGATGCCTTCGCAGGCGATGACCAGCACCGCCGGCTCGAACGGATCATCTTCATGCATTCGGCGCGGCCACTGGATCTTTTCAGGGCGCGAACGGCTGGCAAGCCGCGGCCCGGCAATCTCCTCCCATGACTGGACGAGCCCGATCGACATGCCGGCTCGCTTGCGCAGCACCGGATCGAGGATCTGGGTTGCGAGATCACTCACCGGAACGGGATTGCCGAAGGGCCTTTTCCCTGCCATGTGCGTTCTCCAGTCACGACCTTCACCATGCATCGGTTAGGCCAGTCCTCGATCAATGGCACTGCACGACCAGACCCGCAAGACCGCATCCGGAGACAGCGGCAAAGCCGCATCCGGAGAAAGTGGCGAGATCGCGTCCCGCCTGCTCGCCTGGTACGACGCGCATCATCGCGACTTGCCGTGGCGCATTGCGCCGCGCGAGTTGGCACGCGGCATACGACCCGATCCCTACCGGGTCTGGCTTTCCGAAGTCATGCTGCAGCAGACCACGGTCGAATCCGTAAAATCCTATTTCCGGGCCTTTGTCGAGAAATGGCCCGATATCGAGGCGTTGGCCGCTTCAGCGACCGAAGATGTCATGAAGGCCTGGGCCGGACTCGGCTATTATTCCCGCGCGCGCAATCTCAAGGCCTGCGCCAATCTCGTCGCGCGGCAAGGCGGCAGGTTTCCGGATACGCAAGCTGGCTTGAGAGAGCTGCCCGGCATCGGCGCCTACACGGCGGCGGCGATCGCCGCGATCGCCTTCGACCAGCCCGCCGCGGTCGTCGACGGCAATGTCGAGCGGGTGGTTTCCCGGCTGTTTTCGATCGTCACGCCGCTGAGCGAGGCCAAGGGCGACATACGCACCTATGTCGAGCGCATGGTTCCAGCGACCAGGCCGGGCGACTTCGCCCAGGCGATGATGGATCTCGGCGCGATGATCTGCACGCCGCGGCGGCCGCGCTGCGGGCTCTGCCCGCTGCGCGAGGATTGCAGCGCCATTATTTCCGGCGATGCCGAACGCTTCCCTGTCCGCCTGCCGAAGGGCGAGAAACCATTGCGGCGCGGGGCTGCTTTCGTTGCCGTACGCGGCGATGGCGCCATCCTTTTGCGCAAACGTGGGGATAAGGGCCTGCTCGGCGGCATGACCGAAGTGCCGACGACCGGCTGGACCGCGCGGATCGACGGCGGCACCACAGCGGCGGCGGCGCCCTTCCCCGGCAACTGGCGGCCAGCCGGGAAGATTGGCCATGTCTTCACCCATTTTGCGCTCGAACTCGAAATCTTCAAAGCGATGGCCGATGTCGCCGCCCCAGCGGGGCATTTCTGGTCGCTGGCCCATGAAATTTCCGGCGAAGCACTGCCCACCGTCATGAAAAAGGTAATCGAAGCAGCGATACCGGGCGCAACGAAGAAGCAGCGCGCACATTGAATCGCCCACGTCGCCCCATTTGAACTGCGTTGAACGAGGACAAGAATGACCGAAATCCGCCACATCGTTTTCGACATCGGCAGAGTGCTGATCCACTACGATCCGAACCTGCCGTTCAGCCGTATCATTCCGGATGCCGAGGAGAGAAAGTGGTTTTTCGACAATGTCTGCACGCATGACTGGAACATCGAGCAGGACCGCGGCCGCACCTGGGAAGAGGCCGAGGCGTTGCTGATCGCCGAATACCCGGACCACGCCGAAAACATCCGCAACTTCCGCCGCCTCTGGCACGAGATGGTTCCGCACGCTTACGATGACAGCGTCCAACTCATGGACAAGCTGATCGAGAGCGGCCACGACGTCACCATGCTGACCAATTTTGCGTCCGACACGCTTGCCGAAGCCCGGCAGCGTTTCGACTTCCTCAACCGCCCGCGCGGTGTGACCATTTCGGGCGAGATCGGCATGATCAAGCCGGATCGGGGCATTTACGACCATCACGCGACTGCATTCGGCCTCGAGCCCGCGGCCACGCTGTTTATCGACGACAGCCAAAAGAATGTCGACGGCGCCAAGGCGGCCGGCTGGCAGTCGGTGCTGTTCACCGACGCAAAGACACTCGAGGCGGACCTCGATCGCCTGGGGGTCAGAGTGTGATCACTGTGACGGGCCTGACCGCAGTCGCTGAGACGCGCGGTCCATGGCGCTGCCATTGGATCCGTCTCGGGCGCTACTTGACGTGAGAAGCGTAGATGCGATCGAACTCACCCGTCGCCTTGGCAAGATGCAACCATTGGTCGACATAGGCCTTGAAGACAACGGCACCCTCAGGAAGCATATAACCCATTTCGCCATATTGGAGCGGCTTCTCGGGGTTGATCGCGCAAAGGCCGGGGTGAAGTTTCTCCTGCAACTCGGTTTCGACCGATTCGGCGATCATGATATCGGCTTTGCCGTCAAGGATTTGGCGGAAGATCGTGACGTTGTCCGGGTAGATCTCAATTTTAGCGTCACTGAGTTTTTCACGCACGAATTTCTCATTGGTCCCGCCGGGATTAACAATCACAGTCACATCCGGCTTGTTGATGTCGGCAATCGGTTGGAATTTTGCCTCGTCCTCGCAGCGCGCAATCGGTGCCTTGCCATTGACGAGATAGGGCTCGCTGAAGAACACCTGCTTCTGGCGTTCCAAGGTCACCGAAATACCGCCCATCGCGATGTCACACTTGCCGGTCGTAAAATCGGCAAGCAATTTTTTCCAGGTAGTCGCCACGAAGTCCGCCTCGACCCCTAGTGAACTTGCCAGAGATTTTGCGAGATCGATATCGATGCCCTGGTAGTTGTTCGCGGGCTTGTCATGAAAGGTGAAGGGCTTGTAGTCGCCGGTCGTACAGACGCGCAGCTTGCCGTTCTTGATAACCGCATCAAGCTGGTTTTCTGCGCCGGTGTTCTGCGCAATCGCCGGAGAGGCCAACAAACCCATGACGAGGGCCGCGACAAACGGCGAGGCAAGAGCTTTCATGGATCTGGTCTCCGATGGATAAGAGAATCGAGCATTCGAGAAACGGTGGGCAAAGGTCAATAACTCTTCCTGGGGAATCGCTCACCGTGATCCTCCGGCGGCGCCGAAAACCCGAACCGGCTACCCGCGCTAGTGGTACCCACCTGACATAAGAGTCCGGCTCGGGATTCCTCTTGGCTGCACGCGAAGGAGCGGCATTTAGTTTGGGCCACTCAGTCTGTCACCGTCGTGAAAACTTCGAGTACCAATTCCATTCCCACGTACTGCCTGCATCAGCGGAGAACGCACGGCTGTAAATCGGGGTTTTCGGGTTGCGCTTATCCCAGTGGAATTTCACGATAACGTCCTTGCCGGCCACAACCTCACGGCCGAAGAATTCGCCTTCGTCGCCATTGAACGAGCCCACCTTTCCGTCGTCGAGTTTGCCCGCGTTGCTGTCGGCCCAATAGATCGTCCAGAGACGCGTCTTTGGATCGAACAATCGCACGGTGAGGCCCTCGAACGGTTTTCCTCCCAACTCCGTATGAAAAATGTCGAAGTTGCCCAAACCCACTAGGATTTGGCGGAACTCCTGGGTCGCGTCGAATTCCTCCCACTCGTCGCTGCCGGCCAGTGGTTCCTTCAACGTACGATTCCTGATGTTCCAGTTGCCCACCAAATAGTCGAAATCATTTTTGGACGACGTCTCGCTCGCCGTTATCGCAAGTTTCCCGTCCGATGAAAGAGAGAACGCACTCATCTACTTTCCTCTGGATTGACGTCGTGCCAGCACTCCCATCGCCGCGGACATGACGAATGTATGGGCGTTTTCTTCGATGACTGCGGCGCGCTTCGCATGTCCGATCGCGGCAACAATTGGATGGGAACCCAACAGCGCGTCGTGATGCACGCCAGCCGGCACCTCCACGTTGCAACGCGTAAGCCGAAGACCCGTTCCGGGCACGGTCCACTTCGGTTAGCTCCGCACTCCGTCGCGAAGTCGCGTTGCTCCGCGCTCCACTCAGGATTCGCTAACCGCCCTGAACCCCTGAACCGACCTCCCAACCGGGTACCAAGTGTCAGATTCTGACCACTAGGTGTCGAAGATGTCCTCTCTTTCGTCGTGACGGCTTGTTGGTCAGGAGCAAAATGTGTATATTTAGTCCAATCTATACACATCGAGAAGCACCATGCGAACCAACGTCGAACTTGACGACGAATTGATCGCGGAGGCCATGGCCGCCTCCGGCCTCAAGACCAAGAAAGCGACGATTGAGGCGGCGCTGCGCACTCTGGTGCGCCGGCACAGGCAGGATATGGCTATCGCCGCCCTTGCTGGCGCCGGCTGGGAGGGCGATCTCGACGCCATGCGGGAAGGCCGTTCGCCCGATCGGCAGCGATGATCGTCGTCGACAGTTCCGTGTGGATCGCCCATCTCCGCAATACGGACAGCGTCTCGGTCGGCAAGCTCAGGCATCTCGATGACACACAGGAGATTCTGGTCGGAGACTTGATCCTGCTGGACGTGCTGCAAGGCGCGCTCAACGAACCGCATGCCCAACTGATCGAGCGAAACCTCCGACAATTCGCCATCGTGCCGATGCTGGATCCGGCGACGGCAGTCGAAGCTGCCCGAAACTACCGCATGCTCCGGCAGCGGGGCATCACCATCCGCAGGACAGTCGATATGATTATCGGCACATTCTGCATCCTGGGCGGACACGCGCTGTTGCATGATGACCGAGACTTCGACCCGATGGTTCGTTACCTCGGCCTGCGCGCCGCATGAGAACGATGTGCAACGAGACCTCTGTAGCGGTTATCGTCAGGCCCCTGCCCGCTCCATGCCGAGGCGGGCGATGCGGCGAAGCTCGTCGATCGGGGTCAGGCCGCCGCTGCGCTCATAGTGCCAGAAGGTCCAGCCGTTGCAGGCATCCAGC
This sequence comes from Mesorhizobium sp. WSM4837, assembly GCF_055811435.1. Taxonomy (NCBI): domain Bacteria; kingdom Pseudomonadati; phylum Pseudomonadota; class Alphaproteobacteria; order Hyphomicrobiales; family Phyllobacteriaceae; genus Mesorhizobium; species Mesorhizobium sp. WSM4837. The sequence goes on along the minus strand of NZ_JBVVQE010000003.1, from coordinate 120,279 downwards.
CCCTGCACTTCCGCGCCGATCTTGTGGATCGATCCGGCGCTGCCGCCGACCGCCACAGTGCCGTCGGCGCGCACCCTGGCCGCCCAGCGCTTCTTGGCGTCGTAGAGCGTGGCGCCCGGCAGCATCAGCCCGGTGTCGATGAGGCTGACGAAAGCAACGCGCGGCTCGGCGCGCTTGCCGGTAAGCACAGTAAGAGCAGCGCCGTCCAGCGGCCGGACTGCATCGATGCGCTCGTTGGCGGCGTCGATATAGGCCTGCTCGCGCTCGATGCCGACGAAATGGCGGCCGAGGCGCTTGGCCACGGCGCCGGTGGTGCCGGAGCCGAAGAAGGGATCGAGCACGATATCGCCGGGCTTCGTCGAGGCCATCATGATGCGGGCGAGCAGCGCTTCGGGCTTCTGCGTCGGGTGCAGCTTGTCGCCATTTTCGTTCTTGAGGCGCTCAGCGCCGGTGCAGATCGGAAACAGCCAGTCGGACCGCATCTGGATGTCGTCGTTCGACGCCTTCAGCGCTTCGTAGTTGAAGGTGTAACCCTTCCCCTTCTGATCGCGCGAGGCCCAGATCATCGTCTCATGGGCGTTCTGGAAGCGGCGGCCGCGGAAATTCGGCATCGGATTGGTCTTGCGCCAGACGACATCATTGAGGATCCAGTACCCCAGATCCTGCATCTTGGCGCCGACCCTGAAAATGTTGTGGTAGGAGCCAATGACCCAGATGGTGCCGTTGGGCTTCAACACGCGGCGCGCCGCCAGCAGCCAGGCCCGGGTGAAGGCGTCGTAGACCTCAAAACTTGCGAACTGGTCCCAGTCGTCGTCGACGGCATCGACCTTGGACTGGTCGGGCCGGTGCAGATCGCCGTCGAGCTGCAGATTGTAGGGCGGATCGGCAAAGATCACGTCGATGGATTTTTCGGGCAGCCGGTCGAGCGCGGCGACGCAATCGCCCTTCAGGATCGTATCGAGCCATTCGGATTGCTGGGGAGCATGGGAAAGCTCGTCGAGAAGACGCACGGCAGACATTGTTACACCCAAAGCACGCGTTACTGTTTACTCCCTGTTATGGTTACCGATCAGCGTAAATATTCGGTGAAGGCCTGGGGTGCGGACCCCGGGTAATTTGCGAAGATCGGCCTGGTGGTGTATGCCGCGCCGCCTGAACCGTCCCAGCCTCCTCCCTCCCGCTTTTCGGATCGCTATGCCCCAGCCAGACCTTGTCATCTTCGATTGCGACGGCGTGCTCGTCGATTCCGAGATCATCGCCGCGCGCATCGAAGCCGAGCTGTTGACGTCGGCCGGTTACGAGATTTCGGCTGAGGAGATTTCCGAAACCTATGCCGGGCTGACCTTCAAGGACATCATGATGCGGGTCGAGGAAAAATCCCGCGTCCCATTCCAGGCCTCGCTGATCGATCGCGCCGAAGACCTGGTCGACCGCCGCCTGCGCAGCGACGTGCGCGCCGTCGACGGGGTGCACGAGGCGGTCGCCGCGGTGACGGCGCCGCGCTGCATCTGCTCGAATTCGCGCACCGAGCGGATCGAATTCATGCTGGAGAAGGTGCATCTGCTGCCGTTTTTCAGCGGCCGGATTTTTTCCTCGCTGGAAACACCAAGCGGGAAGTCCAAGCCGGCGCCCGACGTGTTTCTCTTTGCCGCGGCAAAGCTCCAGGCCGATCCGGCGAACACCTTCGTCATCGAGGATTCCGTGCATGGCGTGACCGGCGCCAGGACAGCCGGCATGCGTGTGATCGGCTTCACCGGAGCGGCGCACAGCTATCCCGGGCATGCCGACGCGCTGACCGAGGCCGGCGCCGAAACGGTCATCCGCCGCTGGGCGGAACTGAAAAGCGTGATCTCCGCCCTGTCGGAGTGGTCGGCGGATGCGTGAAGCAGTCGTCCAAATGGACGCGCAGATCCAAAGCCGCGGCTATTCGGCCGCGGCAACCTTCTTGTCGGTCTTCTTCGGCGGGCCTTCGTCATAGCCGGCGAACACCTGATAGTCTCGCGCGGTGGGCTCGGGAACGACAACGTTCGAATCGGTGAAGACGAACTGGGTGGCACTCGAGGGATTGGTAACCTGGACCTGATGTTGGTGAAGCTGCGAGTAAAGGACCTCCTTGCCATGCATCACAGCGATACGGATCGGCATGGTGATGGTGCCAGGGCTGAACATCGGTCCCGGGACGACCTTGCCGGCGACGGCGATCTTCATCGTCAGCGAGCCGTTGGCGCGGATGCAGTCGCGGGTCACATCGGTGATCGAGGCCTGATAGATGATCTTGGCGGAATCGTCTTGCTGGCGGCTGCTCGCGTCAAGCGCGGCAGCTTCTGCATCCAGGGTGGCGGCTTTTTTCTTGGGCTTTTGACTGCCCTTGGCATAGGTGTTGAAGAAGGCGGTGCCGTCGCGCAGCGTCACTTTCGGACAATAGGCCAGCAATTGGCTGGCGAGAACCTTGGGGTCCGGCGGTGGTGGCGGTGTCGTGTCCTTCTTTCCGAAGCCCAGCATGCTGCTGCCGCCTGATTGGCAGCCGGCGGCGGTAAGCATAAAGCCGGCGAGCGCCAGACCCGCGACAAAACGACCGTTAAATGTATGAAACGCCATGAACTGCACTTCCCTCTCGCAAAGCGGGTGACGTATATCAACCGCGCGGCAAAAATGCGACTGAGCAAGTACGGAAATTAACCACTTTGCCGCGGACAGTACCGCCCGGCAGCAATGGAACATGACGATGCGATATGTGAGCACCCGCGGGGAAGCGCCCGTGCTTGGATTTTCCGACGCTGTGCTGGCGGGCTTGGCGCGTGATGGCGGACTTTATGTGCCTGATATCTGGCCGCAGTTTTCGGCAGCTGAGATCCGCGCGATGCGCGGCCTTGCCTATCCCGACCTCGCCATCCGCGTGCTGTCGCCGTTTCTCGGCGGCGAGATCGCGATGCCGGTGTTCGAACGCCTGGTGCGCGAAGCCTATGCGACGTTCCGTCACGAGGCGGTCTGCCCGCTGGTGCAGACCGGCTCGAACATGTTCGTTCTGGAACTCTTCCATGGCCCGACGCTTGCCTTCAAGGACGTCGCCATGCAGCTTCTCGCCCGGCTGATGGACCATGTGCTTGCCGAACGCGGCCAGCGCGCCAGCATTGTCGGCGCCACCTCCGGCGATACCGGCGGGGCCGCCATCGATGCCTTCGCCGGGCGCAACCGCACCGACATCTTCGTTCTTTTCCCGCACGGCCGGGTCTCGCCGGTGCAGCAGCGGCAGATGACGACGTCCATCGCCGCAAATGTCCATGCACTGGCGGTCGACGGCAATTTCGACGATTGTCAGGGCCTGGTGAAGGACATGTTCAACGATCACGGTTTTCGCGACCGAGTATCGCTGTCCGGCGTCAATTCGATCAACTGGGCCCGCATCATGGCCCAGATCGTCTATTACTTCTCATCGGCGCTGTCGCTCGGCGCGCCCGACCGGCCGATTTCGTTCACCGTGCCGACCGGCAATTTCGGCGACATCTTCGCCGGCTACGCCGCCAAGAAGATGGGGCTGCCGATCGAGCGGCTGATCATCGCAACCAACGACAACGACATTCTGGCGCGCACGCTGTCGAGCGGCGAGTACCGCACGAAAGGCGTCTTTTCGACCACGTCGCCGTCGATGGACATCCAGGTCTCTTCGAATTTCGAGCGCTTGCTGTTCGAGGCGGCCGGCCGCGACGCCTCGACCGTGCGGCGCTACATGAGCGGCCTCAAGCAGTCCGGCGCCTTCACCATCGAAGCGGGCGAGATCGCCAGGATCCGCTCCGAATTCGACGCCGGCCGCTCGACCATGGACGAAGTCGCCGCCACGATCCGCTCGACGCTCGCAGCCAGCAACTATCTGCTCGACCCGCACACGGCCGCGGCCATGCACGTTGCGGTTGCAAGAGCCACCAATGCCGTGCCCATGGTGGTGCTGGGCACCGCCCATCCGGCAAAGTTCCCGGCCGCCGTCGAAGCGTCCAGCGGCGTGTCGCCTGCCCTGCCCGCATGGCTAGGCGGGTTGATGACTTCAGAGGAAAAATACACGGTACTTCCATCCGACCTGAAAATGGTGGAAGATTATGTTAGCCGCCACACGCGGGCGGCAAATTAGGGAGTATCAGCTATATGGGTGTTGAGGTAAGCCGTCTGTCGAACGGCCTGACAGTCGCCACCGAAACCCTTCCAAGCCTCGAATCCGTCGCTCTTGGCGCCTGGATCAAATCAGGCGCCCGCAATGAGCGTAGCGAAGAGCACGGGATGGCCCACCTGCTTGAACACATGGCGTTCAAGGGAACCAGAAGGCGCAGCGCCTTCGAGATCGCCTCCGAAATCGAGGATGTCGGCGGCGAGATCAATGCCGCCACCAGTGTCGAGACCACCTCCTATTATGCCAGGGTGCTGAGCGACGACGTGCCCCTGGCCGTCGATATCCTGTCCGACATCCTGCAGGAATCCGAGTTCGACCCCCAGGAGCTGGAGCGCGAGCAGCATGTGATCCTGCAGGAGATCGGCGCCGCACACGATACACCCGACGACGTCGTCTTCGACCACTTCACCGAGACGGCCTTCCGCCACCAGACGATCGGCCGCTCCATCCTCGGCACGCCGGAAACCGTCAAATCCTTCACCTCGAAGCAATTGCACAAATTCATCGAACGGCAATATGGCGCCGAGCGCATGGTGGTCGTTGCCGCCGGCGACATCAAGCACGACAACTTCGTGCGCGAGGTCGAGAAGCATCTCGGCGGTTTCCGCAGCAAGTCCGACAACACCATGCCGCAATATGCGCAATATGTCGGCGGCGATTTCCGCGAGGACCGCGACCTGATGGACGCGCAGATCGTGCTGGGGTTCGAGGGCCGCGCCTATCATGTACGCGACTTCTACGCCTCGCAGGTCCTGTCGATGATCCTTGGCGGCGGGATGTCGTCGCGTCTTTTCCAGGAGGTCCGCGAAAAGCGCGGGCTGTGCTATTCGGTCTATGCCTTCCACTGGGGTTTTTCCGATACCGGCATATTCGGCGTCCATGCCGCGACCGGGCAGAGCGATATCGCCGAATTGGTGCCGGTGGTCATCGGCGAGTTGCAGAAGGTCGGCGAGACCATCCTGCAGGAGGAACTCGACCGGGCACGCGCCCAGTACCGTGCAGGACTGATCATGTCTGCCGAAAGCCCAGCCAGCCGCGCCTCGCAGATCGCCCGGCAAATGCTTCTGTTCGGCCGGCCGATCGCCAAGGAAGAGCTGATGGAACGGCTGTCGGCGTTGACGGTCGAGCGGTTGACGGACCTGTCGTCACGGCTGTTTTCGACCAAGCCGACGCTGACTGCCGTCGGACCGGTGGGCACGCTCGCTCCCTATGAGGCGGTCCTCGAGTCGCTTTCGGGCACGCAGACCACGGCCCGAAAGCTCGCCGGCTAAGTCCATCAAAGCGTCATGTTCGCGCTCCCTTTCTTTCGCCGTGACCTGCCGGCACTGAAGGGTGACCGGGTCACGCTGCGCGTGCCGCTGACCAACGACTATCGTGAATGGTCGGTGCTGCGCGGGGAAAGCCGCGCCTTCCTGGAGCCGTGGGAGCCGCGCTGGAACCCCGACGAGCTCGACCGCACGGCCTGGCGGCATCGCCTCAGCCGCTATCGCGAAGACTATGCGCAGGGAACGGCCATAGCCTTCTTCATCTTCGACAAAAGCAACGCCAAGCTTGTCGGTGGAATCACCCTCGGCAATATCCGCCACGGCGTCGCGCAAAGCGGCCATATCGGCTACTGGATCGGCGAGCGCTACAGCGGCCGTGGCCTGATGACCGACGCGGTCAAGGTGGTGACGCGCTTCGCCTTCGATACGCTGAGGTTGCACCGGATCGAAGCTGCCTGTATTCCCGACAACGCCCGGTCGATCCGCGTGCTTGAAAAAGCCGGATTCCGGCGCGAAGGACTTCTCCGATCCTATCTCAGGATCAACGGCATCTGGCAGGACCACTACCTCTACGCCCGGATCGAGGACGATCCGCCGGGCGCGGAAACGAAGGACTGATTTTGACGAATTTCCTGCGAATCGGGTCGTTGTTCGCCTTTGTGCTGACGGCAATCGTCGTGCTCTGCGCGGCGTCCTCGGCCTTCGCCGTCGAACCGATCAAGATTGCCCGCGACGATGTGGCGCTCGACCTTTCGGGCGCCGTCGAAATATACCGCAACCAGGGCGAGAATTTTCAGGTGTCGACGGCTCCGGGACCGGACGGCATCGTGCGGCGCATCGAGGTCGAGGCCAATGATGCGCGCTCGACCGGCGACTGGGCGGTGTTCGCGCTTGCCAACACCACCGACCAGCAGCTCGACAGGCTGATCGTCGCACCGCATTTCCGGCTGGTGAATTCCGGTATCTTCTGGCCGGATCTCGGCTCGACCCGCATTGCCGCGATCACGCCCAGCGAGGGCTTCGCGCTCGACCGCCAGAGCAGCCCCGACGCTGATGTGTTCCGGGTGACGCTGAACCCCGGAACGGTGATCACCTTCATTGCCGAACTGGCGTCGCCCAAACTGCCGCAGGTCTATCTTTGGGAGCCGGAATCCTACAAGGATTCGGTCAATTCCTACACGCTGTTTCGCGGCATCGTCATCGGCATCGCCGGCCTCCTGGCGCTGTTCCTGACCATCCTTTTCGTCGTCAAGGGGACCTCGATGTTCCCGGCAACCGCAGCGCTCGCCTGGGCGGTGCTCGCCTATATCTGCATCGATTTCGGCTTTCTCAACAAGGTCCTGGAAATATCGCCCGGCAACGAGCAGATGTGGCGGGCAGGAACGGAGGTGGCGCTTGCGGCGACGTACGTGGTGTTCCTGTTCGCCTATCTCAACCTTAACCGATGGCACGGCCATTTCAGCTACGGCGCTCTGGTCTGGATTCTGGGGCTGCTGCTGATCGCCGGCGTCGCAATCGTCGACCCGGCGGTCGCCGCCGGCATCGCCAGGCTGTCCTTCGCCGCCACCGCGCTGACCGGCCTCGGCCTGATCATCTTCCTCGGCATACGCGGCTACGACCGTGCCATCATGCTGGTGCCCAGTTGGGTCATGGTCCTGTTGTGGCTATGCGGGTCGTGGATGGCGATCACCGGCATGCTCGACAACGACATCGCCCAGCCGGCACTGGGCGGCGGGCTGATCCTCATCATCCTGCTTATTGGCTTCACCGTCATGCAGCACGCCTTTGCCGGCGGTGCGCTGCATCAGGGCCTGTTCTCCGATCTCGAACGGCAGGCGCTGGCCGTGGCCGGATCGGGCGACACGGTGTGGGACTGGGACGTGATGCGCGACCGCGTCGTCACCAGGCCGGATGTCAGCATCCAGCTTGGCCTTGCGCCCGACAGCCTGGGCGGCGCTGCCCGCAACTGGCTGCCGGTACTCCATGCCGACGACCGCGACACCTTCCGTACGACGCTCGACGTGGTGCTCGAACACCGGCGCGGCCGGGTGTCGCAGAGTTTCCGCCTGCGCGGCGCCGACGGGCACTATCACTGGTTTTCGCTGCGCGCCCGGCCGGTGATCGGATCGGACGGCGAGGTCATCCGCTGCGTCGGCACCATGGTCGACGTGACGGAGCAGAAGAAGTCCGAGGAGAGGCTGTTGCACGATGCCGTGCACGACAATCTGACCGGCCTGCCGAACCGCGAATTGCTTATGAACCGGCTGGAGGCGATCATCTCGATCGCGCGCACCGAAGAGAAGGTCCGTCCCACCGTCTTCGTCATCGACATCGACCGGTTCAAGCAGGTCAATGACGGGCTCGGCATCTCGGCCGGCGATACCATCCTGCTCACTGTTGCGCGCCGGTTGCACCGGCTGCTCAAGCCGAAGGATTCGCTGTCGCGCTTTGCCGGCGACCAGTTCGCGCTGATGCTGCTTTCCGAGCAGGACCCGGCCCGCATTGCAGCCGTTGCCGATGCCATCAAGCATGCGATCAACAATCCGATTACCTTTGCCAAACGCGAGATCGTGCTGACCGCCTCGATCGGTCTGGTCACCTGGACCTCGGCGCAGAGTTCGGCCGAGGACATGGTCAAGGACGCCGAGCTTGCCATGCACCAGGCCAAGCGTTTTGGCGGCGACAGGATCGAACCGTTCCGACCCGCCTTTCGGACCGTCGGCACCGACCGGCTGCAGTTCGAGTCCGACCTGCGCCGCGCCATCGAACGGCGCGAATTCACACTCGCCTACCAGCCCATCGTGCGGCTGGAAGACGGCAGTGTTGCCGGCTTCGAGGCGCTTTTGCGCTGGGATCATCCGCGTCGCGGCATGATCCCGCCAGGCGATTTCATCCCGGTCGCCGAGAGCTGCGGCCTGATCGTGCAGCTTGGCTTGTTCGCCATGCAACAGGCCGCCGAAGATCTGGCGGGATGGCAAAAGCAGATCGGCGACGCGCCGCTGTCGGTTTCGGTCAACCTGTCCAGCCGACAGCTCATCCGCCGCGATCTGGTCAGCGACGTCCGGTCGGTGATCGCGCGGGCCAATCTGAAGCCGCGCTGTTTCCGGCTCGAGCTCACCGAATCGCTGGTGATGGACAATCCCGAGCAGACAGCCCATGTGCTGAACAAGCTGAAGAAGCTTGGCATCGGCCTGTCGCTGGACGATTTCGGCACCGGCTACTCATCGCTGGCCTATCTGACGCGCTTTCCCTTCGACACGATCAAGATCGACAAGAGCTTTGTCGACGACACCACACCGAAGCGCGCGGTGCTGCTCAAATCGATGGTCAACATGGCGCATGAACTCGGCCTTTCGGTCGTGGCCGAGGGCATTTCGGACGAAAGCGATGCGCTCGAGCTGCGCCAGATGGGCTGCGAATATGTGCAGAGCTTCATGTTCGGCGCGCCGATGCCCGGCGATCAGGTGCTGAGGACGCTGAAGGAACAGTATCCGCTGACCCGGGCTTGATCTTGTTCATGTCGTTGTCCCAAAACCGCTGCCATTTTTGGGCGGCATGAGCCTGGCGATTGGCACCCGCTGGAGCGCATCGGCAAGGTCTCAGCTCCCGCGGCTCGGCACTCCATCAAAAGTACGACCGGCGGTCACGCGACTGTGAACTGGGAGTATTGGTTTACGGCTCGCGCTGTGCATCATACCGACTTCGCGAAATCGGTGCGAAGAGCTGACCCGCTGATAATTCAGCCTGCTGCCCGGAATCACCGGGTCATGATGGAGGCCCAACTGATGAATTTCGACAAGATTTCTGCCTGGGCTCCGGTGTGGTTAAGCGTCGTGAGGATCATGTCAGCGCTGCTGTTTCTGGAGCACGGAACTCAAAAGCTCTTCAATTTTCCGCCCGCTCCCGAGCCGATGCAACTGTCGGGGCTTATTGTGATCCAGGCATTGATCGAGCTGATCGGAGGCGCGCTGCTTGCCCTCGGACTCTTCAGCCGGCCCGTCGCGTTCATTCTGTCCGGCAACATGGCGGTCGCCTATTTCATGGCGCATGCGCCGCAAAACTTCTTTCCGGTTGTCAACGAGGGCGACTCGTCGATCCTCTACTGCTTCATTTTCCTGTACTTCTTTTTCGCGGGAGGCGGCGCGTGGAGCGTCGATGCGGCCCGTCGCGGGACCGGCCTCGCGACGCCCTGAACAGGATCGCGAGGGAACTTGCTGGGCGGCTACCAGCGGAGCATGTCCGACAGCCTGCCAGGTCGAAATGATAGGAAGTTCCGGCTCCGCTGATCGTCGCTTTCGGGCCCTTCGCTGGACATTCCCCAACACGAGATACGCGCCCTTAGGGCGGCCGTTGCCGCACTTTTAACCCGTCGCTTTCCCTTATGCGGGCATCAAATCCCGCATGATCGCGACCGTGCTGCTCGTGTCTAGGTGCCTTCTGTCGGCGATAGAGATAGTTCTCGGGAAGACCGAGGCGACGGCTCGACTGGACGGCCGGAGATGAAGGGAGCACGATGCGCTCGCAGATTGCAGCCGTCGTCTTCACAAAAGCACGCTCCCACGGATTCAACGTCCAGTGGTCGCCGAGTGCCAACCGCTTGCGGACCCAGCGGGGCAGGATCTCGACAGCCGCCTTCAGAAATGGCCGCTGAAGCGGTTGAGCCACCCCCGGCAAGACGGGAACGTCTTCCATGATCTGCAGGAATTCCAGGACGATCGGCGATGCGACGAGTCTTTGCCTCATCACGTCGAACAGCGCGTAAAGCTCGGCCTGCGACGTGGGCGCGTCAACCGCACCATAGAGAAGCGCGACGGGGCGAGCCTCGGCAAACATCGCATCCCGTTCGAAAAAACGCAGTCGATGCACATAGACGTGATAGGCCTCCATGAAGCCAAACCCGGCCGTCGCTTGCACCCAGTCCAGCAACTCCGGGTCGGTGGCGTGGTATGGCTCACCTTCGCTGGTTCGGCCTGAAACGCGCCCATGCCTCCTGACGACACCTTCAATCATGGCCTTGGCCTTGGTCCGGGGACCGTAGACCGTGACCAAGGCGGCGAGGCCGGTGCGCCGTAATCGTCGGAGCGCGTCGGAGCGGAATGTGCTGTGCTGCCAAATGGCGTCGCGAACCCGCGGCTCTGCCAATTCGAGCAGCACCGCCGTAACCCCGCCGATGAACAGCGCAACCGGGTTCTTGAAAATACGCCACGACACCGAGCTGGGCGGCAACAGCGCCGGCTCGCCCTGCGGGGTCGAGAAGTCCATCTGCGATCCGAGCCGCTGGCGCATGAACGACTGCGCAAGGGTGTCCACACGACGCTCAAGCAGGCGAGGCAGAGGAAGGGTGCCCGAATTGCCAAACATGCTCCGACTCTCCTGGCAACGCGTGTGGCTGGCGATGCAGCACGAACGACTTGGCCCTTCCGTCGTTCCAAAGATTCAAACTGGCGCGCTGCATAACTCCGCAAGAACACCGCCCGGACAGTCATCACGAGCCCGATCGCGCCGGCCCTATGGGGTGAGATCGAGCGCCGGCACGATTCTGTGATAGGGCAGCCCCGCCTCGTCGTTTAGACGCTTCACGTCGACATCGGAGGCAGCGTCAAACAGGCACATGCAGCGCCCGTCCTCCGGTGCGAAGGTCGAGCGCAGGTAGCTGATGTCGGTCCCGTTGGAGGCCATCTCGGCGGCTTTGCTGATCGCCGCCTTCTGCGCATCTCCCAGCGCTTCCATGCTGATGCCCTTGAGATCGCGTTCCACCATGTAGACAGTCATTTCCTTCTCCTCCTGTGAACAGTGACCCCAAGAGTTGAATGCAGCGGCGGGCGAAAGAGAACGACATTTTTTCTATCGATCGATAGCCGACAGTTATCGATGAAAGGATTACAATGTCGTTTCGTGGAACCGCCTCGGGAGGGCTCGCCATGGAGATGTTTCAGGTCCGCTACGTGCTTGCCGCCGCGAAGATGCTGAACTTCACCAAGGCCGCCACTGATTGCAACGTGTCTCAGCCGGCGCTCACCAAAGCGGTCAAGACGCTCGAGGATGAGCTTGGCGCGCCCTTGTTCCACCGCGAAGGAAGGCGCGTCCTCCTGAGTGAGTTCGGACGCTCCATTCTGCCGCATCTTCAGCAGATCATGCAGGAGGCCCACGCAACCAGAACGCTTGCCGACAATTTCAGGCTGCTCAACCAGGTGCCGATCCGCCTCGGCGTCATGTCGACCATCGGCCATGTGAAACTCGCCCGGTTCCTCGCAAAGTTCCAGCGCGACTATCATGGCGTCGAGCTTGAAGTGAGCGAGGCGAGCGTTCAGGAACTGAAAAACAGGCTTGAGCAAGGCGATCTCGATCTTGCCGTTCTCAATCCGCTGGAGGGATTGGGAGCGGCGTTCCGCGTCCATGATCTCTACAGTGAGCGTTACGTCGTCGTATTCGCGCCGGATCACCGGCTTGCGAGCCTCAATGCAATCAAGTTGGTCGATCTCTCTCAAGAACCGTATGTCGATCGTCTGTCCTGCGAAATGCGGGACCTGGTGATGGGTGCGTGCCGGGAAAGAAACGTCAGCCTTTATGCCCGTTTTCGTTCCGAACGCGAGGATTGGATCCAATCAATGGTGCTGGCGCGGATCGGCTTCGCCTTCATGCCTGAATATTCGGTGACATCGCCTGAACTTTTGCAGCGTCCGCTGATCGAACCCGCGGTGGCACGCACGGTGTCCCTGGCTAGCGTTCCGGGCCGGCCCTATAGCCCGGCGACGGCGGCAATGGTCCGAGCTGCCCAGACGTTCGATTGGCCAGGCTAGGTGATTATTGCTGAGGCGTGAGCTTTGCTGATTTGAGATGCGTCAGATTCAACTTCTCGGCCGCTCGGCCCACGTGGCACTCGTCGGGCACGATCTCAAACAGAACGAGGAGGTTGAGATCAATTCTGTTCAGCATGTCGATGAAATCGTATCACTGGATTCAGCATCATCGAAGTGCGATCTCCTGAGCAAGCGGAGCAGCGCAAGGCGCGCTTCGCATCGGAAACAGCTGCAGGAGCACCCGCATGCCAGTATCACGACGTTCCCTTCTCGCCGCAGCAAGCGCTGGCGTGGCATTGTCACAAACTGCAAGATTAACGAACGCCTCGGCACAGGCTCTTGCGGAGCCTGCCATGGACCAGACGGTTGCCGATCTCGTCGAGCGGTCTGCGGAAGCAAATTCGGCGCTGATGCGCGGGGAGATAACGAAGTACTACGAGGTGACCCCACATACCGGGGACTTCCTGCTGATGTCTCCATTCGGCGGAAAGCCCACGCGGGCTGCTGAACTGACTGCGGAGCGGATCGAGGCGATGGGCCGCTTTTTCAAGAACGGCACCTTCGAGCACGAACTTCTTCAAGCCTATGGTTCCGCCGACATGGTGGTCCTCGCGATCATTGAACGCCCGCATGTCGAGGTCGGCGGTCTGCCAGCCCAGGATTGGCCGCTGCGGGTTACCTTGGTCTATCGCCGCGAAGAGGCGGAATGGCGCTTGGTGCATCGGCACGCTGACCCCCTGGTCAAGGGCGTGAGCCTGGAGCAGGCGGCGGCCCTTGCACGCGGCGAAGCCGCGTGATGCGAAGAGTGTTGCCATCCCGACGGAGCGCTCTGGCTGCTGGTCCAAAGCCCGCTGAAGGTTTTCGCTTCTCGTCGATGCAAAACGTCATTCTATGGCGCCAAATGTGGCCCGACGCGCCTTGCGGGCACCTGCTGGTGCCGGTGAAGTAGATCTGCCACAGTCATGCGCCCTGCTCGCTACAGACGGTTGAAAACGGCTGAAAGCAACGCCTGAAGTCAGGGCCACGTTGCCGAGCCTGATCGCGCCTTGCGGATCCTCGAAACGCCAGGCGCGGACTCTCATTCTCCGGCCGCTTCACCTATGCGAGCCTGACTGCCCGAAAGCCGCATAGATTGTTCACGTGCGATGGGTAGTTGTCCTGTTGGATCTAGCGCGGGTGAAGGGTCACAATGGTCGGATGGAAATTTGAGGGAGGACGATCATGACCTTGCCCAGCTACGCAATGAACCAGGTAAGTTTCCCGGAGATGTACGAGCGGTGGCTCGTCGGCCCTCTCTTCCGTCCATGGGCCGAGATGGCTCTTGACGAGTTGGAATTGTCTTCGGGCGATCGCGTACTCGATATCGCTTGTGGAACGGGAATAGTGGCGCGCGTTGCAAGAGAGCGGCTCGGTGGAGCCGGATTTATCGTCGGTATCGACGTCAGCGCGGACATGCTTGCCGTGGCGCGGGCTGTAGAACTAGCCATCGACTGGCGCCAGGGCAATGCCGGCGAGTTGCCTCTGCGTAGTGGTGAGACGTTCGACGTGGTCGTCTGCCAGCAAGGACTGCAGTTCTTTCCTGACAAACCCGCGGCGGCGGCGCAGATGCGTCGCGCGCTGACGAAGGGCGGCAGGCTGGCGATCGCCACGTGGCGCCCGGACGACGAAATCCCGTTCTTTCGCGAACTGCGCCGCGTCGCGGAGCGCCATCTGGGCGCCATCGCCGATCAACGGTACAGCTTCGGGGAAGCGGCTCCACTTGAGGCGCTGCTGCGAGACGCCGGCTTCCACGAGGTCCGATCGAGGATTGTTTCGCGCACCATCCATTTCGGGGAAGGCGTGCCTTTCCTGCATTTGAATACGATGGCGCTGGTCGGGATGAGTTCCTTAGCCAAGGATTTGGGTGATCAGGAACGCAAGCGCGTCGTGGAGGCGATCGTGAGCGAGAGTGCGCCCGTGCTGCAACCATACACCATCGGGTCGGGACTGGCCTTCGAGCTCAGCACCAATCTGGCGACAGCCAAAGGCTAAATGATCTCTCACCAACGGAGATCTGGTTCGATCGAGTATTGTGACGAGAATGGCTGCTCATTCACAATCTGCCGTTCGAGAACCGAAAGGATTGCCCGGCTGCGGTCGAGGGCAGACCACCTCAGGGAAATTTCTGCTCGCCAATCGAGGGGCTTCACAAGCAACGCATCGGCTACGCAGCCCTCGATTAAACCAGCTTGTTTTACATTTCGAATTATTTTGCCGCACTGTGGCCATTGTGCCGCCATTATCCATGACTAGTTGAATGAAGCACTGACCGTTCTTCTTGTCTTTTTCGACGTTGACGGCTCAACGTTGGAAATAGACCTGCCCCAAAATATCTGGGCGGCTAGACAAGGAACGGAGGGGGACCTGGCGTCACTCCAAAGAAGATTTGAATTCTTTGCTTGCGGAGCCTTCGTCCTTTCGGGCGGACGGCCTTTCTCGAAAAGGATGGCGGGGCTTGGCCTGGCGGCGACCGTGGCAGCCATGCCATGGCCGGTCTATTCGGGAGTCCTGGTCAACGGCGTGACCGAAGCCGCGGTTGCCACTGCTGTTCCGTTCTCGGCTCTGAGTTTCCCCTCGGCCGCGCCCGAGTTCGACATCATCGATCCAGACACCATATCGACCTCTGGACGCGAGGGAGAACGCACGCTGGCCGAGGCATTGAAGGGCACCGTCTCCATCCTTTCCGAAGGCGCGGAACAGATCGTCATCGGCATGTCGATCCACGAGTTCGGCGAGTATAAGGTGTCGCAGCACATCGCCAGCGAAATCCTTCGTGCAGCCAAGGACACCCAATTTCCTGCCGATACGCTTTTTGCGATCGCCGAAAAGGAATCCTCCTTCGACATCAACAATCGCCCGTCTAAAGGGTCGGCGCTTGGTCTTATGCAATTCCTCGACCAGACATGGCTCGAGGCGGTGAAGAAGCACGGTGCAGAATTCGGCCTGGGCGACGAAGCGGAACTGATACGGACCCGCCCCGAGGGCAAACGCGAATACCATTTCGTCGAGGACAAGGCCGAAGAACAGCGCATCCTTGAATTCAGGCGCGATCCCTATCTGTCGGCGGCACTTGCGGCCAAGAACCTTCTTGCGGCCAAGCAACGCATCGAAGCTCGTCTTGAGAAGGCCATGGATGAAAGGGATCTCTACCTCCCCCATTTCCTTGGCACCAACGGGGCAGCAGCGCTCCTGTCGAATGCCGATGAGAAGCCCAATGCCACGGCCAGCACAATCTTCCCCAAGGCGGCACGCTTCAATATTGCGATCTTCAAGGCCGAGGGAAAACAGCTCACCGTCGGCCAGTTTCACCAGCGCCTGCGCTCCTTCCTGGAAGCCCGCATCGGCAAATACAGCGATGTCGAAACGCGCGTGAAACAGGCTGACCTGTCCTGGACGTCGGGTTTCGAGAATCTCGTCTACGATCTGGGCAAACGGCTGGCGATGGCAATGCGGCGGTAACCAGCCAGGTATCGGGTTTTCACTTCTAAAGCGCGTCGCGTTGATCGGCCTCACGCGACGCGCTTTAGGTTGTCGTTTTATGCATGTCGCTATCGCAAAACCGCTACACACTTTTGCGCGACATGCATTAGGCGTGACCGGCGGCCAGGCTGAGATGCGCGAGGTCGATACCGATCGAAGCGAGTATCCGGTCGTATTTGCGCTCGATGTCAGTATCGAACAGAAGCTCCGCATTTGCCGGGCAGGTCAGCCAACCGTTCTCGGCGATTTCGCTTTCCAGCTGACCGGCGCCCCAGCCCGAATAGCCGAGCGCCATCAGCGCGTGCCGAGGCCCGCGGCCCGACGAAATGGCGCGCAATATGTCGACGGTCGCGGTCAGGCAAATGTCGTCGGAGACGGCCAGCGACGATTCCACCCGGTAGTCGCCCGAATGCAGGACGAAGCCGCGGCTGCGGTCCACCGGTCCGCCGTTGCGGACGACGAAGTCGCGGGCCTGCGCGGGCAAGCGGATCGCCTCCTGTTCGTTCATGATGCCGAGTTGCACGAGCAGATCCGGAAACAGCATCTGCTGTGTCTGGTTGATGACCAGGCCCATCGCGCCTTCGTCGCTGTGCGCGCAAATATAGATGACGGAGCGCGTGAAGCGGTCGTCCTTCATGCCGGGCATGGCAATCAGGAACTGGTCGTCGAGAAAGCCGCGTCCCGCAGCCATCTTCTTGTGGCGCAACAAGTCCATGAGGGGAGCGTAACGCGTTTCTGGAGCGCCGAAAAGATGCGCCGCGCGCGATTTGGTCGCAGATGTGCATCCAAGGCACGCAAAGCTGTGCCCGAGGTCACGCAAATATGATAGCAGCGACGCCATGAAGTCATTGCGCAGCCATGAACGGACGCTCAAATCACCGCCATGCAAAGCTTGAAGGTCCTGTTGCTCAGCGCCGCTGTCGGATGTGGAACCGGTCTTCCCGCCGCAGCCTCCTCGTCGATCTGGTATGAAAGCGAAGGCGGCAAAGTACGCCTTGTGACCAGCGGCAAGCCCGACACAGCCGGACGCATCCATGGCGTCCTCGATATTTCGCTCAAGCCTGGCTGGAAAACCTACTGGCGCGATCCGGGCGACGCGGGCGTGCCGCCGCAAATCGATATCTCGGCCAGCACCAACATTGCCAACGCGACGTTTTCGTTTCCACCACCCCAGCGCCACGACGACGGCTCCGGCAAATGGGCCGGCTACGACCATCCGGTTTCGCTGCCGGTAACGTTCACGCTGTCGGCGCCGAACGAGCCGGCCGTCATCGTTGCCGATATCTTTCTCGGAATTTGTGAGACGATCTGCATCCCGGTGCAAACAAAGCTGACCATCGATCCGGGCTCCGATCCGGACAATGTCGAAGACGCCGCTTTGGTGAAGGCGGCGCTTGCAACGCTGCCTGCTCCCGCAAGACCCGATTTCGGCGTCAATATCCTGCCGGGCGACCGCGCGACACTGATTGTCGAGGCGAGCTTTCCGGGCAATCCCAGAGCAGCGGATTTCTTCGTCGCCGGCGAGCGGGACTACATGTTCGGCGTGCCGGCCCGCAGCGAAAAGGACGGCAAGCTGGTGTTTACCGTGCCGATCCTCGACAGACCGACGACGACGCCGACGGATGGCGGACTTTACTACACGCTGACAACTGCGGCCGGCGCCGTCGAAGGCCTGCTGCCGTTCCCTTGATCCCCAGCAAGGGATGTTCGATCGAACATCCCTTGCTCCGGCCACCCCGACAGTTGCGGGAAACGGCTGAATTCGCTATCGCAAGGACACTCCCTTCCATTTGTCAAAACGAGGACCACGATGATGATTGCCGTTGGCGACAAGCTGCCCCAAGCGACCTTCAAGACGATGACTGCCGACAGCGCAAAAGCGATCACGACGGCCGAGATTTTCTCGGGAAAGAAGGTGGTGCTGTTCGCTGTTCCCGGCGCTTTCACGCCGACCTGCTCCAACAACCATCTGCCCGGCTTTCTGGATAATTACGACGCCATCCTGGCGCGCGGCGTCGACACCATCGCCGTCGTCGCCGTCAACGATGTTCACGTAATGGGCGCCTGGGCCCGCTTCAGCGGCGGTGAAGGCAAGATCCTCTATCTTGCCGACGGCAATGGCGATTTCGTCAAGTCGATCGGTCTCGACGCCGACCTTTCCGGCGGTGGCATGGGGCTGCGCTCGAAGCGGTTTTCGATGATCGTCGACGACGGCAAGGTCGCCGCGCTCAATGTCGAGACAAAGCCTGGCGTTGATGAATCCGGTGCTGCTCACATTCTCGGACAGCTTTCCGTTTTGGCGACAGCATAGGCCGAGGTTGCCGCGGTCCTTGGCCTGACGATCGCGCTCGTTTCGGCAGCCGCGCGTCCAATTGGGCGTGCAAAGAACGCTGTTCGGGAATTGCCTGCTTTTAGGAGACCTCAATGATGTTTGACCACTTCTGGCGCGCTGTGGCGATCGGCATCGGCGCCACGGCGCTCATGGACCTCTGGGCGATTTTCCTGAACACGGTGTTTGCTCAGCCACGGCCGAACTGGGGACTGGTTGGTCGCTGGGTCTGGCACCTGAGGGACGGCAAGGTCTTCCATGACGATATCGGCGAGGCAGCACCCTATGCACATGAATCGGCGCTGGGCTGGGCCTTCCACTATTTTGTGGGCATCGTCTACGGCATCGTTCTGGCCGTTTTGGCGGGAGCGGCGTGGCTGGCCGCGCCGACCTTCCTGCCGGCCTTCATCCTCGGCATCGTCACCGTAGGCGCCGGCTGGTTCCTGCTGGCGCCCGGCATGGGCGCCGGCTGGGCCGCGTCAAAGCGCCCCAACCCGATGCAGATCCGCGCCCTCAACCTCGTATCGCATTCTGTGTTCGCGCTCGGACTTTTCGGCACAGCGCTGCTGATCCGCTGAATATGGCGGACCAGACTGGTCAGTAGTCCAGACTGGTCAGTAGCCCAGACTGGTCAGTAGCTTTGGGTCGAGCGGCGCAATTTCCTGGCTGCCGGCTGTTTGGCTTGGGTGTTTTCCCCAGCCGAAACGGGCGCGGGCCTGGCCGTCTTGTTCTTGAACGGCGCCATGCCGAGCCGCGCCAATTCGTCGGCACGCTCGTTCTCCGGATGGCCGGCATGGCCCTTGACCCAATGCCAGATCACCTGATGACGGTTGCGCGCCTCGTCGAGCGCCTGCCACAGTTCGGCATTCTTCACCGGTTGCCTGGCAGCGGTCTTCCAGCCGTTGCGCTTCCAGCCGTCGATCCAGCTGAAAATGCCGTCCTTGACATAGTTGCTGTCGGTATAAAGATCGACCGCACAGGGTTCTTTCAGCGCATTGAGCGCCGAGATGGCGGCCAAAAGTTCCATGCGGTTGTTGGTGGTAGCAGCCTCGCCGCCCGACAGTTCCTTCGTGACGCCCTTGAAGCGCAGGACAGCCCCCCAGCCGCCAGGCCCCGGATTGCCCGAACAGGCACCATCGGTAAAGATTTCGACACGCTTGGTCATGTCAGTCCGTATTCGGAAGGAGATTTGATCGCCCGGTGGAAACGCATACGCCTGATATATTCGGTCGGATCGCGTTTCACGACCAGCCCGCCGTTGGCAATGATCAGCCAGTCGTAAAGCCGGGTCAGCATGAAGCGCAGTGCCGAGCCGCGCGCCAGCATCGGCAGCGCAGTTTTCTCTTCGCCGCTCAAGGACCGCACGCTTTGGTAGCCGGCAAGCAGCGCCGTGCCCTTGGTCAGGTTGAAGGAAAAATCCTTCTCGAAGCACCAGGCATTGAGGCAGGTAGCGACATCATAGGCGTAGAGATCGTTGCAGGCGAAATAGAAGTCGATCAGCCCCGACAGTTTCTCGCCGAGGAAGAAGACGTTGTCGGGGAAAAGATCGGCATGGATGATGCCTTCCGGCAGGCCGTTCGGCCAGTTCCTCTCGAAATCAGCGAAGTCGGCATCGACCTCGGCCGCCAGTCCCGGCTCGACCTCGTCGGCGCGAGGGCGAGAGGCGCTCCACAGCTTGCGCCAGCCATCGATGGCAAGGGCATTCGGACGGGTCATCGGAAAGTCGGCGCCGGCCAGATGCAGCGCCGCCAGCGCCTTGCCGACCTCGCCGCAGTGCGCTGATGTCGGCCGCCGCAGCGAAACGCCTTCGAGGAAGGTGATGATGACCGCCGGCCGGCCGGCAAGCGTTCCGATGACGTCGCCATCATGCGCGGTCACCGGAAGCGGGCAGGAAATGCCCTTCCTGGCGAGATGGCTCATGAGGCCGAGGAAGAACGGCAGGTCGGCCTTGTCGACGCGCTTTTCGTAGAGCGTCAGGATGTAGGAGCCGCTGGTCGTGTGCAGCAGGAAGTTCGAGTTCTCGGTGCCTTCGGCTATGCCCTTGTAGGACAGGAGATCGCCGACTGGATAGGCCTTCAGGAACGCGCCGAGCTCGCCTTCGTTGACGTCGGTGTAGACCGCCATGAACCTTACGCGGCCCCGTTGACGAAAGCCATGTCGGCGGCCGTCAGCTCGACGTCGCGCAGCACCCGCATCACCGGAAAATCCTCGGTTTCCGTCGCCGTCACCGCCAGCTCGATGGTTACGTCGAAGCGCTGCCGGAACGCATCGATGATCTCGTCGACGATGATTTCCGGCGCCGATGCACCTGCCGACAGGCCGAGCGTCGAGATGCCGGCAATCTCGGTCCATGGAATCTCGGAGGCGCGCTGCACCAGAAGCGACATCGAGGCGCCAGCGCGTTCGGCCACTTCGACGAGACGCCGCGAATTTGAGGAGTTGGGAGCACCGACGATCAGGAAGAGATCGGCACCCGCGGCGGTCTCCTTTACCGCTTCCTGGCGATTGGTGGTGGCATAGCAAATCGATTCCGCTGCCGCCGCATGCAAATCGGGAAAACGATCCTTAAGCACCCGAATGATGCCGGCGGTGTCCTCGACCGACAGCGTCGTCTGGGTGACGAACCCGAGCGCCTGCGGGTCGGCGGG
Source organism: Mesorhizobium sp. WSM4837 (assembly GCF_055811435.1). Classification (NCBI taxonomy): domain Bacteria; kingdom Pseudomonadati; phylum Pseudomonadota; class Alphaproteobacteria; order Hyphomicrobiales; family Phyllobacteriaceae; genus Mesorhizobium; species Mesorhizobium sp. WSM4837. Next base: position 99,559 of record NZ_JBVVQE010000003.1, on the reverse strand, counting down.
CACCAAATTCGCGGCATCGGCTTCGGTCTCGATCAAGGTGACGGCGCCGTCCGGCAACTGCCCCATCGTGCCGATCACTTCCGGGTGGCCGGCATGGCCGATCAGAAGCACGTGACGGCCGAGCCGCTGATGGCGCATTGCCTGCTTGTGGACCTTCGACACCAGCGGGCAGGTGGCGTCGAGATAGAAGAGGTTGCGCGCCTGGGCGTCCGCCGGCACCGACTTCGGCACGCCATGCGCCGAAAAGACGACCGGGCTCTGGCGATGCTCAGCCGGTATCTCGGAGAGCTCCTCGATGAACACCGCACCGAGGCTTTGCAGCCCCTCGACGACGTAGCGATTATGCACGATCTCGTGGCGAACATAGACCGGCGCGCCGTATTTCTTCAGCGCCAGGACGACGATCTGGATGGCGCGGTCGACGCCGGCGCAGAAGCCGCGCGGCTGGCAGAGCCTTATCGTCAGCGGTGGCTTTGTCGTCGTGTGAAGCATGATTCCCGGCCGGTTGGTCGTAGCGTGAACTGAAGTCTTGAACTCAAGGCGCGAAATGAGGTGCGCACCCCTGCCCTGTCAAGGGCACCAGTGCTGATCATTCTTTCGCCGGGCGGCGAAGCCTGAAGATGAGGACGCCGGCAAGGGCAGCGGCAAGGCCGTACCAGGTTACGGCGTATTGCAGATGGCTGTTCGGCAGCTCGATGATTGTAACGCCGCCGACCGGCAGCCCGCCCGGGTTCGGCGTGGCGTCCGCGTCGATAAAGAATGGCACCAGCCCCGCACCTGCCGGCAGACCGGCGCTGGCCGCCATGGCGTCGCGATCCTTCCAGTAGAAGATGTTTTTCTGCGGATCATTGTCGGGAAGCATCATCGAGGGCTTTGCCGGCAGCGGATTGCGGGCGAGCCCCGTCACCGTCACCTGGCCCGCACCCTGGCTTTGCGGACGCTTGGCTGCGTCCTTGAGATCGTACGGCACGAAGCCGCGATTGATCAGAACGAAGCGCCCGTCCTCCAGATGCAAGGGCGTGAAGACATCGAAACCGGACTGGCCTTCCCAGGTCGCGAAGAAATGTCGCTCGCCTTGATGCAGGAAGGTGCCTGATGCCGTCACCGGCGTGTAATCCACATCGCCGCTGGCGGCAAACCGCTTTTCGACCTCGGCCAACGGCACGGGCGCTGAGTGCGTGCGCTGGTCGATGGTCTGGAGAAGACCCTCTTTCCAGTACAGGCGCTGGAGCTGCCAGGTGCCGAGCGCCAGCAGGATGAAGAACAGCACGAGGCCAAGCCCAAGCAGCAATGCCGTCTTCGGCCGCGAACGGCCCGCAATCGAAGCGGATGTCGTGCTCATTCGCCGAGGTCCAGCCTGCCCTCTGCCGCCTTGTTGCGGTATTGCAGCGTCAGGAGCACGCCCTTGATCAGCCTGAGCGCGCCCAGGCAAAGCACCAGCGTCAGCGGTATCCACAGCAGGAAATGCAGCCAGAGCGGCGGGCTGAGCGTCACCTCCATCCACAGCGCCAGCCCGACGACGATGAAGCCGATGATCAGGATGACGAACACCGCCGGACCGTCGCCGGCATCGGCGTAGGAATAGTCGAGGCCGCAATTGGCGCAGCGTCCGCCGACGGTGAGGAAGCCGGAAAACAGCCGGCCCTCGCCGCAGCGCGGGCAGCGGCCGTGCAGGCCAGCCGAAATCGGATCGATTGCTGGCCAGATCGCCTTGTCGTCGCTCATTGCGATACTTTAGTGCCCTTCACTCCAAAAGGTAAGGCGGCCACGTCGCCGCAGCCGCCTCATCGATTTCCTCAGGAAGATTTCAGTGGCCTTCGATGACCGCGCCGCTCGAGGCCCAGACATAGATCGACGCGAACAGGAACAGCCAGACTACGTCGACGAAGTGCCAGTACCAGGCGGCGGCCTCGAAGCCGAAATGGTGCTTGGGCGTGAAGTCGCCCTTCATCGCGCGGACCAGGCAGACCAGCAGGAAGATGGTGCCGATGATGACGTGGAAGCCGTGGAAGCCGGTCGCCATGAAGAAAGTGGCGCCGTAGATCGAATCCCTGAAGCCGAACGGCGCGTGCATGTATTCGTAAGCCTGCACCATGGTGAACAGGATGCCGAGACCGACGGTCAGCACCAGGCCGTTGATGAGCCCCTTGCGGTCGCCATGAAGCAGCGCGTGGTGCGCCCAGGTCACCGTAGTGCCCGACAGAAGCAGGATGACGGTGTTGTAGAGCGGCAGGTGGAAGGGGTCGAGGACCTCAACGCCCTTCGGCGGCCAGACACCGCCGGTGAAGGTGGCGCGGGCATATTGCTGTGCCTCGCCGGGAAACAGGCTGGCGTCGAAGAAAGCCCAGAACCAGGCGACGAAGAACATCACCTCGGAAGCGATGAACATCATCATGCCGTAGCGCAGATGCAGCGACACAACACGCGTGTGGTGGCCTTCATGCGCTTCCCTGATGGTATCCGACCACCAGGCGTACATGGTGTAGATGACGATCAAGAGGCCGATGAAGAACAGCCACGGATTGGCGATGTTGAAGCCGAAGATCGGGAAATCGCCGCCCTTGAGATACTGCATGTAACAGACGCCGCCGATCGCGGTGACCAACGCGCCGACCGAGCCGAGGAATGGCCACGGGCTCGGGTCGACGAGGTGGTAGTCATGTTGTGGTTTTGCGTGCGCGTCTGCCATATCAACCCCCGAGGCTTCGTTCGGTATGTGAAACTTTGTTGCTTGTGCCTTCGGCCGGCACTGTCGACGCCACCGGCTTGGTCTTCTCGTTCTTCTCGACCGGGAACATCGTGTAGGACAGGGTAATCGTCTTCAGGTCCTTCAATTCCGGCGCATTGACGATGTCGGGATCTACATAGAACACGACCGGCATGTCCAGCGTCTCGCCAGGCTTCAGCGTCGTATCGGTAAAGCAGAAACACTCAACCTTGTTGAAGTAAGACCCCGCAAATTCCGGCTGCACATTAAAGGTCGCGCGGGCCGTCGTGGCGCGGACGAACTTGTTGGTCGCGCTATAATGCGCCTGCGCCGTCTCGCCTATCTTGATGGTGACGGAGCGGGCGACCGGCTCGAACTGCCAGGGCACGCCGGCCGTGTTGGCGTCGAAACGGATGGTGATATCGCGGTCGAGCACCCGGTCGGCATATTGCTGCGTTGCGCGTTTCACAGTGCCGCCGTAACCGGTCGCCTGGCAGAACATCGCGTAGAGCGGCACCGCGGCATAGGCCATCCCGATCATGCCGCCGAAAAAGGCGATGCAGACGCCGGCGACGACGCGGTTGGTGTTCTTCTTTTGAGGATTGGTCACTGTTTGGCGGTTCATCTTGAGCCTCACATCGTTCCGGTGAGGTTGTGACCGAATTTCACGACGGTCGCGATGTAGAAGATGACGACAAGCACCGCCAGCGCCAGGCCGATGGCTACCGAGCGGTTGCGCCGGGCCTTCTGTTGGCGCTCCGTCAGCGTGACGAGTTCAAGCTTCTTGTCGGCCATGGTCATGCTCCGCCCGTGGCCAGCGCGCGCCCGACAACGCAGTCGGCAAGGTAGATGGCGAAGATGGCGAAGAGGTAGAGCAGCGAGTAGCCGAACAATGCCTTGGCTGGCTTCATCACATGGTCGTCATCCGCCATCCGCAGCACCTGCCACGCATACCAGACGAAGCCGGCGCCAAGCAGCACCGCAAGGACGCCATAGACGGGTGTGGTGAAGCCGAGCGCCCATGGCAGCACGCCAACCGGCGCAAGGATCAGCGCATAGGCGAAGATCTGGCGTCGGGTCGAAGCCTGGCCGGCGACATTCGGCATCATCGGGATGCCGGCCCTGGCATAGTCCTCGGACTTGAAGAGGGCGAGCGCCCAGAAATGCGGCGGCGTCCACAGGAAGATGATCAGGAACAGGACGACGCTTTCCAGGCTGACGGTTCCGGTCACCGCGGCCCAGCCGATCACCGGCGGAATGGCGCCGGCAGCACCGCCGATGACGATGTTCTGCGGGGTCCAGCGCTTCAGCCACATCGTGTAGACGACGGCATAGAAGAAGATGGTGAAGGCCAGGAGCGTCGCCGACAACCAATTGACCAGCACGCCGAGCGTCATCACCGACAGCACCGCCAGCACCAGGCCGAAACTCAGCGCCTCGCCTGGCCGGATGCGGCCGGCCGGCACCGGACGGCTGGCGGTCCTGGTCATCACCGCATCGATATCGGCGTCATACCACATGTTGAGCGCGCCGGACGCGCCAGCACCAATGGCAATAGCCAGGATCGCGATCACCGCCAGAAGCGGATTGATGGCCACAGGTGCCGCGACCAGGCCGACAAAGGCGGTGAACACCACCAGCGACATGACGCGCGGCTTCAACAGTGCGAAGAAATCGCCCGCCGTCGCTTCCGACATGCGAAAGCCCGGTTCGTCAGTCAAGGTGTCGTCGACAAGCGCCATGCGTACTTAAAGTCCATCATTCCGTTGGCCAAAACCGCCGGGCGAACCGGCGATTCAGTATTCGCCCAGGCAGAAGCCTATTTGATCTTCGGCAGCTGTTCCCACTGGTGGAAGGGCGGCGGCGAAGGCAGCTGCCATTCAAGCGTCGTCGCACCCTCGCCCCATGGATTGGCGCCGGCCACCCGCTTCTTCTGGAAGGCCTCGAACACGCCATAGAGGAAGATGACCACGCCGACGGCCGAAATATACGAGCCGTAGGACGACACCATGTTCCAGCCGGCAAACGCATCCGGATAGTCGATGTAGCGGCGCGGCATGCCTGAAAGTCCGAGGAAATGCTGCGGGAAGAAGACGAGGTTGACGCCGACGAAGGTAACCCAGAAGTGGGTATTGGCGATGACAGGCGAATACATGTAGCCGGTCATCTTCGGGAACCAGTAGTACCAGCCGGCGAAGATGGCAAAGACCGCGCCCAGCGACAGCACATAATGGAAATGCGCGACCACGTAATAGGTGTCGTGCAGCGGGCGGTCGAGACCGGCATTGGCAAGCTGGACGCCGGTAACGCCGCCGACGGTGAACAGGAAGATGAAGCCAATCGCCCACAGCATCGGGGTCTTGAGCGAAATCGACCCGCCCCACATGGTGGCGATCCACGAGAATATCTTCACGCCCGTCGGCACCGCGATAACCATCGTGGCGAAGACGAAATAGCGCTGCGTGTCGAGCGACAGGCCGGTCGTGTACATGTGGTGCGCCCAGACGATGAAGCCGACCGCCCCGATCGCGACCATGGCATAGGCCATGCCGAGATAGCCGAAGATAGGCTTCCTGGAGAAGGTCGAGACGATGTGGCTGACGATGCCGAAGCCCGGCAGGATCAGGATGTAGACTTCCGGGTGCCCGAAAAACCAGAACAGGTGCTGGAACAGGATCGGGTCGCCGCCGCCGTCGGGCGCGAAGAAGGTGGTGCCAAAATTGCGATCGGTCAAAAGCATGGTGATGCCGCCGGCCAGAACCGGAAGCGACAGCAGCAGCAGGAAAGCGGTGATCAGCACCGACCAGGCGAACAGCGGCATCTTGTGCAGCGTCATGCCAGGCGCGCGCATGTTGAAGATGGTGGTGATGAAATTGATGGCGCCGAGGATCGATGAGGCGCCGGCGATGTGCAGCGACAGGATCGCAAGATCCATCGCCGGTCCGGGCTGGCCCGAGGTCGATAGCGGCGGATAGATCGTCCAGCCGCCGCCGACGCCGTAGGCGCCAGGCGCGCTCGGCACGAAGGCCGAGATGATCAGAAGGATGAAAGCCGGTGGCAGCAACCAGAACGAGACGTTATTCATGCGCGGGAATGCCATGTCCGGCGCGCCGATCATGATCGGCACCATCCAGTTGGCGAAGCCGCCGATCAACGCCGGCATGACCATGAAGAAGATCATGATCAGCGCATGGGCGGTGGTGAAGGCATTGTACATGTTCTTGCCGCCGTCGAGCGCAGCGTCGGCGTTCAAGCCGTAGACCATCTGCGCCAGGCCGGTGAAAATCTGGATCCCAGGCTCCTGCAGTTCCATACGCATGACGACCGAAAGGGCACCGCCGACGCAGCCCGCCATGATCGCGAAGATCAGGTAGAGTGTGCCGATATCCTTGTGGTTGGTCGAATACACCCACCGCACCCAGCCATGATACGGCTTGTGGTCGTGGTCGTGAGCTGCAGCGTCTGCCATGTTCGGCTCCGTTCCCTGATCTTTTCTGGTCGCGGCATCAGTTGCCGGCGGCCGCTACCTTGTCTTTGCCGTCGACCTCGGCCATCAGCGCCTTGTTGGCGCCGGGAAGGTCGGTGCCGGCTGCTGCCAGCCAGGTCTTGTACTGGGCGTCGGAGACGACGCGGATCGCGATCGGCATGAAGGCGTGGTCCTTACCGCAGAGCTCCGAGCACTGGCCGTAATAGAGGCCTTCCTTTTCCGCCTTGAACCAGACCTCGTTGATGCGACCCGGAACCGCGTCGGTCTTGATGCCGAAGGACGGCATGGCAAAGGCGTGGATCACGTCTGCCGCCGTCACCAGCACCCGGGTCATGGTGTTGACCGGCACCACCATCTCGTTGTCGACGGCGAGCAGGCGCGGATAAGCGCCGCGGTCCTCCTTGCCGGCCGCGGCGCGGTCAGAATCCGCCAGGATCGCCGAGTTGAAGGAAAGCGTGTTTTCGGTCTGGTATTCGTAATCCCAGTTCCACTGGTTTCCCGTCGCCTTGACGGTCAGCTTGGCTTCCTCCGGCGGCGTGTATTGCGCAGTCAAGAGCTGGAACGAGGGGATGGCGAGCAAGAGCAGGACGACGACCGGCCCGACCGTCCAGATTACCTCAATCAGCGTGTTGTGGCTGGTGCGCGACGGGGTCGGGTTGACGCTCGCGCGAAACTTCAGGATGCAATAGGCGATGAGAAAGAGCACGAAGAGGGTGATCGGCACGATGAACCACAGCGTATAGTGCTCGAACCGGGCGATCTGCCGCATCATGTCGGTGGCTGCGGGCTGGAAGGTCATCTCCCACGGCGCAGGCTGGGCCGCATGGGCGGATGCACCGGTGAACAGTGTGGCGGCAGCGCTTGCCAGGAGTTTGGCGCCTGCTAGGAATTTTCTCATTGCCGTCATCATCTCCCAGTTCCTCGCGATCGGACCGCAAGAATATCGAACAACGCCGGGACGGGAATCCCGGATAGTCCCGAGGCTGGTTCAAACCATACTCTATTTGCCTCTGCAAGAAAGGAGCGGGGGAAACCGTGCGGCATTTTTGCGCGCAAGCGCGGCTGCGCCTTGTGGCGGCGGCCGCGGCGGTGTCGGACCCGCGAACGCCCGAGCGGCGGAGTGTCCCGGCAAAATGCGCCGGGCCGTCGCAATTCGGGCGAATTTGGCACGGAAAAGCGCACAATTGCCTTGGTCGAGGCAGGCCGGCAGTGGTCTCATCCTTTACTTGCCCTTGGCGCGGCTTAAAGTGCCGTGATTCGCAATGGAGCCGTCATGAACTCTTGGCTTTGGGGACTTGGGCTTTCGAGACTTGGGCTTTCGAGAAGCTTGTCGAACGTCATCCTTCTCGCTGCCGTGTCTTGCGTTGGCCTTGCTGGGATCGGCCTGTCCTATGTTGGCTCGTTTGGCCTCAGCCAGGCCAATGCCGCGCAGCCAAGCGGCAAGGTGCGGACGACGCATGGCGCATGGTCGATCATCTGCGACACGCCGGCTGGCGCCACATCGGAACAATGCGTGATGATGCAGAACGTCGTCGCCGAAGACCGTCCCGAGATGGGGCTTTCCGTCGTCGTGCTGCGCACCGCCGACAACAAGGCCGAAATCCTGCGCGTGCTGGCGCCGCTCGGCGTGCTGCTGCCCAACGGGCTCGGCCTCAATGTCGACGGCAAAGATATCGGCCGGGCCTATTTCGTGCGCTGCTTCCAGGACGGCTGCTATGCCGAGGTCATTCTCGAAAAGCCACTGCTCGATACGCTGAAGACCGGAACGTCAGCCACCTTCATCGTCTTCCAGACGCCGGAGGAAGGCATTGGCATCCCGGTCGAGCTCAAGGGTTTCGCCGACGGTTTCGCCGCGCTGCCTTGAGACGGCGCGAGAGGCCCAAAACCCTGCTGACGAAAATGGGATTGTGACCGCCTTTGGCTACAGCGCCGCGCATCCAAGGACGCGCAAAGAACGCTGTAGCGCTTCGATTTTGCGCATGATCCTTTCCGAAAATCGATTCCGATTTTCGGGGTCATGTACAGACAATGGTCATTGCCGATTGTCTGGGCGCACCTTCGCGCCTACATCGTGAGGACAATCTCTTTCCACGGACGGACCGCGCCATGAACAGCCTGATCGACCAATTCGACATTTCCGACGATCGCATCAAGCAGATCGTCGCCGAGACCATCAACGGCGCCGACGACGGCGAGCTGTTCCTCGAATACAGCGAGAGCGAAGCGCTGATGTTTGACAATGGCCGGCTGAAGACCGCCAATTTCAACACAGACCAAGGCTTTGGCCTGCGCGCGGTCGCCGGCGAAGCGAGCGGCTACGCGCATTCCAGCGATCTTTCGGAAGCATCGCTGCTGCGCGCGGCCGACGCTGTGTCAACCGTCAAGAGCGGCTATTCCGGCACGCTTGCTGCGGCTCCCGCCCGCACCAACCGCCATCTCTATGGCGACGACAACCCGATCCCCTCGCCCTCCTTCGAGGCCAAGGCCAAGCTCCTTCAGGAAATCGATGCGTGGCTGCGAGCCGAGGATCCGCGCGTGCGGCAGGTGACGGCGTCGCTCGCCGCCTCCTGGCAGCATGTCGAGATCGTGCGTGCCGACGGCCAGATGGTGCGCGACATCCGCCCGCTGGTCAGGATCAACGTGTCGGTGGTGGTCGGCAACGGCGACCGCCAGGAGAGCGGCTCCTTCGGCATGGGCGGACGCAAAGGGTTTGGCGAATTCCTGGTCGAGGACAGCTGGAAACACGCCGCCAAGGAGGCGCTGCGGCAAGCGCTGGTCAACCTCGAGGCCATTCCGGCCCCCGCCGGCACCTTTGACATCGTGCTGTCCAGCGGCTGGCCGGGCGTCATGCTGCACGAGGCCGTCGGCCACGGGCTGGAAGGCGACTTCAACCGCAAGAAGACATCGGCCTTCGCCGGGCTGATGGGCCAGCAGGTGGCAGCAAAAGGTGTCACCGTCGTCGACGACGGCACCATGGCCGAGCGGCGCGGCTCGCTGACCGTCGACGATGAAGGCACGCCGTCGGCCCGCAATGTGCTGATCGACGACGGCAAGCTTGTCGGCTATATGCAGGATCGCCAGAACGCCCGGCTGATGGGCATGAACGCCACCGGCAACGGACGGCGCGAAGGCTACGCGCACCAGCCGATGCCGCGCATGACCAACACCTATATGACTTCAGGAGACATGGAGCCGGACGAAATCATCGCCTCGGTCAAGAACGGCATCTATGCCGTCTCCTTCGGCGGCGGCCAAGTCGACATCACCTCGGGAAAATTCGTGTTCGGCTGCACCGAGGCCTACATGATCGAGAACGGCAAGGTGACGCAGCCGATCAAGGGCGCCATGCTGATCGGCAATGGGCCGGATGCCATGCATCGGGTTGCGATGATCGGCAACGACATGAAGCTCGACACCGGCATCGGCATGTGCGGCAAGGCCGGCCAGGGCGTGCCGGTCGGCGTCGGCCAGCCGCACCTCAGGATGAACCAGATGACGGTTGGCGGAACGCGGGTTTGATAGAAGCTGCGGTTTTTGTCTTACATTCAGAGGATGCGCCGCGATGGCCAACCCGGAAAGACTCGTAACCACTGTCTCGACCAAGGGGCAGGTCACCCTGCCCAGCGCGATCCGCAAGCGGAGGGAATGGGACGCCGGCACACGTCTTCTGGTCGAAGATACTCCGGAGGGCGTGCTACTGAATCCTGCGCCAGTCTTCGCCGAGACACGGCCAGAAGACGTGTTTGGATGCCTGCCCATAGAGACAGGCCGAAGACGTTGGAAGAAATGGACGCGGGTGTGCTGGCCGAAGCGCGGCGGCGCGGCCGGCTCGAACTGCCCTAAAGCGCGTCGCGTTTGACCGGCCTCATGCGACGCGCTTTAGGTTGTTGTTTTATGCATGTCGTTATCGCAAAACCGCTGCACACTTTTGCGCGACATGCATTAAAGCCATGAAGCCGGCGTTTTCGGCAAGCGATGGTCGGGATCGATGACCTTCAGACGGGGTGTGTTGCTCTCGTTCCATCGCCACAGCGCGACGCATGTGCCGCCGGGCGACATGAAGGAGGGGTAGATCACGCCATGCTGCCCATCGGCAATCAGGCGATCTCTCAGCGTATGCGTCTCAGGCACAAGGCCTTGATCCATGATGTCGCGCCATTCACATCGGTGAATGTCCGCCGTCACGCCGAGCCTGGTCAGCACATCAGCGTCCGTAAGGTCGGCCAGGCGCGCGCCTGAAAGTGCGAGTTGCGCAATCAGCGCCGGATGCTGGACAAAGCCCTGATTGTACTCCGCCCAAGCAGTGGACAATTCGCCCGCGGCATAGATCGTCGTGGCGCCCACTGGATTCCAGCGACCGCCAAAGCGGGCTGCTCCTTCGCCGGAAAGCGGCAGATGCGCCCAACGCGGCACGAAGGCGCGCCATAGGCTCAGTCTGTTTTCAGGCATAGATGCCGGAGCGGACTGCCTCCAGATAGGCAAGCACCTTGTCCGTCTTGCCCTCTCGAACGAGATCGTAGGCGGTCTTTCCCGCCCAGCCGGGGATCGGCTGATGCTTGAACCAGATTGCCGCACGCTGTTCATCGCCGGCCATCTCGCCTGCCATCGCAAGGATACGGACGATCGGACTCAATGCGGCGTCGACCTTGCGCGCGCCGGTCTTGGCGGCAAGCGTGTTGCGCGCGACGCCGATCAGGCCCGCCAGTTCGGTCAGATTGACGCCCAGCAGTTCAGCCACCCGTCTTGCCGAAAGAAATGGCGTCCGCTCGTCGCCAAAGCGCGATGCTCTGATATCGAGAGCTGCGGTATTCATAACAGGCTCCTAGCGTATTTTGAACAGAGCACGCTCAAAATACGCTCATTTTACGCGAAATTCAAGCTCAACAAGTGCGGACCCGCTACCGCCTTCGCTTCGGCTTCTCCAGAAGCGCGACGGCCTCGACATGCGGCGACCACAGGAACTGGTCGATCGGCGTCACGCTTTTCAGGGCGTAGCCGCCATCGACGAGGATGCGCAAGTCGCGCGCCAGCGTCACCGGATTGCAGGAAACCGCGGCGACCAGCGGCACGTCGGAACGGGCGATCTGCTTCGACTGGTCTTCGGCGCCGGCGCGGGGCGGATCGAAGACGACGCCGTCGAAGGCATTCAGTTCCCTCGAAGTGAGCGGCCGCCGGAACAGGTCGCGGCGTTCGCTGGTCACGCGCTTCAGACCGCTGGCGAAACGGAATGCCCGGTCGAGCGCCGAAAGCGCTGCCGCATCCCCCTCCACCGCATGGACCTCCGACCTGGCGGCCAGGCGCAGCGCAAAGCTGCCGCAGCCGGCGAAGAGATCGGCTATCTTCCTGGCACGCGCGAGGTGCCGGCCGACGATGTCGGCCATCGCCTGCTCGGCGGCCTCGGTCGCCTGCAGGAAGGCGCCCGGCGGCACCGCGACGGCGACGCAGCCGAACAGCACCACCGGCTTTTTGGGCTCGATGATGATCTCGCCATCGATCGAAAGCCTGGCCAATCCCTGAGCGATGGCGAAATTGGAGGCGACGCGGCGCTGGTTCTCGCCGAGCTTGCCGGACTCGTGAACCGCGACATCGAGGCCGGAACCGGTCGCCGTGACCGTCATGCGGAACGATTTCGTCGTGGCGCAAACCAATTCGGCGAGTGCTCTCAGACGGTCGAGCATAGCGACGATCTCGGGCAGCGAGATCGGGCATTCCTCAATGGAAATGATCTCGGACGACAACGCCCGAACGAAGCCAAGCAGCATGCCGGCCTCGCTGCGCCTGGCGGTGAACACGACGCGCCGACGCGTCTGCGGCGCGCACGGCACCAGCGCGTCAATGTCGCAACTGATGCCCTTGCTGTTGAGCGCATGCGCAACCTTGTCGTGCTTCCACCGATGATAGGCTTCGGCCTCGAGATGCTGGATGGCGCAGCCGCCGCATTCGGTGAAATGCCGACAGGCAGGGTCGATGCGAAGCGGCGAAGCCGCCAGCACCGACATCAGCGTGGCGCGGTCCTTTTCGCGCGCGGCGGTGACGGTTTCACCGGGCAGCGTGAACGGAATGAAAAGCTCGCCGGTTTCGGTTTCGGCGACGCCGTCGCCCTGGGAGCCCAGCCGTGTGATCGTGAAGCGCGCGTTCATCGGCCTCCGATCCCCCTGTTCTCGATGCCGGCGTCCTTGATCCCGGCGAGCAGGAACTCGCGGTTGCCGTCGCCGCCTTCGATCGGCGACAGATGCAGTCCGAGCGAGCGCCAGCCGGGGACGCCGTCCAACCAATCCTGCAGCAGGCCGGCAACCCGCGCGGCATCGTATGGATCTTTCAGCAAGCCGCCCTTGCCGATCGCCTCGCGGCCCGCCTCGAATTGCGGCTTGACCAGAAATATTGCTTTGGCGCCGCTCCTGGCAATGGCGAGCGCCGGCGGCAGCGCCAGTTTCAACGAGATGAAGCTGACGTCGGAGACGATAAAATCTGGAATGCGATCGGCAAGATCGGCGGTCGAAAGATCACGGGCGTTCAATCCCTCGATGACCGTCACACGCGGATCGCCGGCGATATCCGGATGTATCTGGCCATGCCCGACATCGATCGCCGTGACATGCGCCGCGCCGCGTCCGAGCAGCACTTGAGTGAAGCCTCCGGTCGAGGCGCCGACGTCGAGCGCTTCGCTGCCGGCTGGATCGAGGCCGAAATAGTCGAGCCCGGCGATCAGCTTCAGCGCAGCACGCGACACATAGCCCTGTGCCGGATCATCGACTTCTATGAGGCAATCAGCCCGGACCGTCTGGCCGGGCTTGCGGGCGATGACGCCGTCAACCGTCACGGTGCCGCGCTCGATCGCGTCGCGGGCGCGAGAGCGGCTGGGGAACAGGCCCCGCGCGACGAGGAGTTCGTCGAGCCGCTTGCGTGTGCTGGCTGGCAAAGGCGAGTTCATCGGCCTTCATGGCGAAAGCCTGTCACGAAGGCAAGGATATTGGGCAAGACAACGAACATCTTGCGAAAGCGGCGAGCGCGTCAGGCCGCACCACAACCTGTTGAAATCGCACTGGGTCCGGCACAATGTTGGGAACAATGCTCGTGTTGCTGCCAGAAGGTGAGGAGGACGAATGCTGACCGGAACCTGCCATTGCGGCGCGGCCCACTGGACTTTGGAGGGCGATCCCGGCTCGATCACAGCCTGCAACTGCACGCTTTGCCGCCGCTATGGCGCGCTGTGGGCTTACGATTATGTTGACGAACGCATCCGTCTTGCCGGACCGACAAGTGCTTACACGCGCTCCGGAAAGGATGCCCCGTCGCTCGAGATTCTGTTCTGTCCAACATGCGCCTCTGTGCTGGCCTGGCGTGGTTTGCGCGCCAGTGCCGCCGGTCGCACTCGGATCGCCGTCAATGTGAGGCTTGCGCCGCCTGACACCGTCGCCGACTTGCCAATCGATCATTTCGATGGTCTCCACGCGTTCGAGGACCTGCCGCGCGATGGTCGCTGCGTGCGCGATATGTGGTTCTGATGCATGTCGCGCAAAAACATGCCCTCGGGCTTGAACCGAGGGTGCTCCGTCGCACCATAAGGCGACCTTCCCCGCCAGTCTCCAGAGCCGCCCTTCTTGTCCGCAGCGGGCGCTTCGTAATCATGCAATCGCCTCTGTTGTCTGCGACAGCAGATCTTCCGCCAGCTGTAACGCGGCCTCCCGTGCATCCTGGCGAGCCGCATGGTCAATATCGGGTCCAAAGAGGGTTTTCTGGATGATTAGACTGCGGACATCTTCGATACCGATGAAGCGCAACCACGCTTCTACATAGGGTTTTTGAAAGTCGAAGCGCTGCGCCGGCGTGATGGATTGCGCCGCATAGTCGAGACCTCGCGCATGGACGACCACGGCGGTCTTATCCCGGAGCAGTCCTGCGAACCCGTGTTCAGGGTCGAACGAGAAAAGGATGTCCTTCTGCGATACCAGGTCGATGAAGTGCTTGAGTTTGTAGGGAATGCTGAAATTCCACAGGGGCGTCGACAGCAGGACAATATCCGCCCAGTGCAGTTGTTGCGCCAATTCTTGCAATGTGGCCCATGCCTGCTGTTGAGAAGGGGTAAGCGGCGTGCCGCTGAGCCCCGCATATTTGGCCAACATCGCGTCCTCACTGAATTCGGGGAGGTCGACATCCCATAGGTCGAGCGTTGAGATCGCCAAGTCGGGTCGCCGAGCACGACAGCTTTGAACAAAGGCCTCGGCGACCTCACGCGAGGCGGAACGCTCTTTGCGGGGCGAGGAAACGATATGCAGCAGCTTGGTCATGGATCATCCTTGCTCATTGTGATGAACCGTATTGCGTCATATTTTAATTCGATATAAAAATTGAGATTATCGACAATATTCATCATGGATCAGAATATATGCTGGAATTGGTCCTGCTCAGGACGTTCGTCGCCGTGTTCGACGAAGGCGGCTTCAGTCGGGCAGCGGCGCGACTGAACCTTACGCAGTCGGCCGTCAGTGGGCACCTGCGTCGTCTCGAAGAGCAGGTCGGAAAGCCGTTACTCAAAAGGACGACGCGCTCGCTGGAGATGACACAAGATGGCGAGCGCCTGCTCGCCTATGCCCGGGCGATGCTCGCCCTTAACCGGGATGCTTTGGCCGATCTGGCGCAGGCACCCTTTCACGGCAGAGTTCGCGTCGGCCTCTCGGAAGACTTCGCACAGGTCCCCATCCTTCGCGCCTTGCAGGCATTCGGCGCCGATCGCCGCGGATTGCAGATCGAGGTGCAAGTCGGGATTCCGGGTGCGCTGCTCTCGAAAATGAAGGAGGGCAATATCGAACTGGTGCTCGGATCCCAGTGTGAGGGTGAGGAGATGGGGCGCCTCCTGTGGCGCGAGCCTCTTGTCTGGGCATGGGCGGATCATACCGGCGTGGAACTTCCGGACCCGCTGCCATTGGCCGTGTTGCCGGAACCTTGCCCCTACAGGGAAGTTGCTCTTGAACGGCTTGCCAAGGCCGGGATCAGCCAGCGCATGGTGATGATCTGCACCAGCAACGCCAGCCTGAGGGCGGCTGCCCTCTCAGGCTTCGCTGTAGCGCCGATGATCGTCAGTCAGCTGAGAAACGGCCTGGTCAGTGTACCCGAAAGCTACGGCCTGCCAGAGTTGCCAGAAGCGCAGTTCAGGCTATTTGCCGCATCGAAAGGCGATACTTCCGTCCTCGAAGAACTGGCGGAGGCCATCATGAACGCCGTTCCTCGAAGGCACGCTGGCGAGGAGTGACCATGACCTCGCACCGACGCGGATCCGTTGCATGCGGTGGGAAAACCCCAAAGCACACGGATGGGTTCGTCCAAGATTCAGGCGTCCTTTAATTCACCGCAGCAATATGGACCCTCATCGCCAACCGCGAGTTGGCTACGCCGCGGGCACGCCAACGTCACCGCTGAATGCCACGCCGTTTTGCAGAACTTGACACACACACAACTGGCGCAAAACTTTCGGGGCCGGACGTCTAGCCGGCAGCCGGCCCCGCTTCAAGGGTCATTTCTCGATGCTGGAGGTGACGGACTGGATCACTTCGGTCGCCATCTTGAATTCCCTGGTGCGGCTTTCGATGCCGTGGCGCCTGGCGATGTAGTCGAAGTCGGTGTAGGCCGCGTAGACCGAGCCATCAGCCGTCTGGTAAACGACGACGCGCACCGGCCAGTCGAGGCCGGCTTTCGGGTTCGCGGTGATGAAGGTCGTGCCGAGTGCCGGGTTGCCGAACATGATGAGCCGCGACGGCCTGACGACGTTGCCGGCGGCGTTGCCGAGCTTGGCCTGGTCGATGACACCGAACAACGTGATGCCCTTGTCGGCGACATCCTTCTTGATCCGCGACACGGTCTCTGCAACCGAATAGCCGCTCTTGACTGTAACGACGCCGTCGGACGCCGTCTCAGCATTGGCCTGGGCCAGAAGCCCCGGGGTGGCAAGCGTCAGGACAAGCGCCGTCGACGCGAGGGTCGATTTGACTGAATTGATCATTTTTCTTTCTCCGTGAGTGAAGCCGGTCCGATGACAGGCTGGAAGAAAGGATGCGGAAAGGCTCGGCGGATTGATAATGCCGTTTGCTGCCTGAATTGATGAGTGCGGCGTATGGCTGGCAGGTTCCATGGAAATGCCGCCGCTCATTAGCGGCGGTAAACGTCGAGGTGAAGCGGGATCAGACGCGTGGCGCCGTCAGCGGGCGGGCGATTATCGTTGCCGCGATCAGGGCGGCGACGAGAACAACAACACAAGTGGTCCAGCCGAGCCGGTCATAGACCTGGCCGAGGACAAAGCTGCCGACCAATCCGCCGGAATAGTATGAAGCAAGGTAGATACCGCTCGCAGCGGCCTTGTCGCGGGCGGCGACGCGGCTGACATGGCCGGTCGTGATCGCCTGCGCCAAGAATGTTCCGATGGCAATCAGCGCCATGCCCGCAAGAACGATCGGCAGATTTGGAGTGAGCAGCGCCAGAAGGCCGGCGATGGCAATCCCGAGCGTCAGGACGATGCCGCTGGCCGGGCCGAACCGCCTTGCCACGCGGCCGGCGAGCGGGGTTGTCAGCATCGACGGCAGAAATACGAAATAAACAAGACCGAGCGCCATCGGCGACAGGGCCAGCGGTGCTGCGGCCAGTTGGAAATTCACATAGGTAAACGTGCCGATGAAGACGAACAGGATCAGGAAGCCGATCGCGAAGCTGCCGCGCAGTTCTCGGTTCTTAAAGTGGGCTTTCCAGGCGCCACCTACGGGAGGGTGGTCGGCGTCGATTCGCATCATGCGGTCGGTCTTCTTCAGAGTCAGCCAGACCAGCAACGCGCCGGCAATATTTAGGGCAGCGAAGGTCAGGAAGTTGATGGAGATGCCAAAGCCGTCCGCAACAGCCGCCGAAAGGATGCGGCCGAAGAAGTTGCTGGCGACGTTTCCGGTGACGTAGGCGGCGAGCGCGCCTGCCGCCTGGCCGGGTGAGAAATGCTCGGCGAGGTAGGCGATCGTCAACGTGAAGGCCGCCGACATGCACAGGCCCTGCAGGACGCGCAGGAGGGCAAACATTGCGATGCTGTTGGTCATCGAAAGTAGCGCGGTCGGTATGGCGAGCACGACAAGGCTGAACCATATCCCGTTGCGCCGGTCGATGTTGCGGCCGAGCAGCGCCACCGCGACGCCGGCGATCGCCATTCCAAAGGTGCTGGCATTCACCGCGAAACCCATCGTCGCGCGGCTGACGCTGAATTTGACGACGAGCGAGGGAAGGATCGCCTGCGCGGCGAAAAGGTCGACGAGCGTCAGAAATGCGATCAAGGCAATGATGCCGAAGCGCAGGCTGTCCGTCGACACCCTGCGGAGCTTCGAGGCAACGGCTTCGTCATAGCTGGCCATCGGAATTTTTCCGTGCATGGTTCGACGCTCCCGAAGGGGACCGGGAACGCCGATGGAGGTTGAGGGTCAATAAGCGGGACGCTGAGGTCCGGTTACATCGCGTCGTGGGCGTCCATGTCCGGCGGCAGGATGTCGGCCGAATAGAGCACGGCAGGAACCGAACCGTTGTTCTTCCACCAATGCGCGAGCTGGCCGAACTCGGCGGTGGCTTCGCCGGCCTTGTGCTCGATCGCCACCTTGCAGGTGTTGCTATATTCGCTGATCGCGCCCTCAGCGACCAGGATATTTGCCGGACGCGTGGAGTGGTCGTGCCACGGCACGACGCCGCCGGGCTGCACGACGAGCTTGCGCAGACGGAACCTATTGCCCTTCCAGGCGTCGCCCTTCGTGCTGAGGTCGATCGTGCTGATGACCTCGTCGGTGACACCTTCCGGCGCGCTCGGCATCGACTGAACGGCATTGGTGGCGACCTGGCCGACCGGGCATTCGCCGGCGTGGGCAGGTGCTACAGCGAAAGCCGCGGCCGAAGCGAGCAGGCCGAACGCAAGAACAAGTTTGATCGGGTTGCGAGGTGCTATGACTTTCAAAAACATTTTGCGGTTCTCCTTTTATCGAGCCCGGCAATGGGAATTCATGCGGGGCGTGATGTGGAGATTGGGCGAGCACGGCTGCGAAGAGAAATGCCGGGTACTTCTGAATTCCATAGCCTGAAGCTATCGCGTGAGCCTGGGCGCAGTCGTACCGGCTCGCACCCGAACACGCAGGCGTAATCCTGCGTAGTCGACGGAGTTTCGATTACGCGGCGGTACGGCGCATCGAAACCGGTGATGCGCCCTCTGCCCAGCCATAGGATTTGACCGCACCGACAAATGTCGACACCGCGGGCGAGAAGCGGCGGCCGGCGACGGTGACGAGGCACACATCGCGGGTCACCTCCGGCTCTGTCACCGGCCGCACCTGCAGCCCTGGAATCACGGCGGTGTATTCGGGGAGGAAACAGATGCCGAGCCCTCCGGCAACCATGTTCTGGATCCAGTCCTCTCGCTCGCTGGAATAGGAGATGCGAAGCTTCACTCCGCGCTCGACGCAAAGATGAGACAGATGGTCCCAATACTCGCAGTTGACGCGTCTCAGATAGATCTCGCCATCGATCGCGCTGATTGGCACGGTCTCGTGCTGCGTCAGCCGATGGCCGGTCGGGAACGCCAGCATGAAGCGTTCGCGAAAGAGTGGCGTCACGTCGAAGCGTTCCGGGAACTTTTCGCTCGATGACATGATTGCGACGTCGATGTCGCCCGCCTCGAGCAGTTGTGAGAGCCGGCTTGGTACCCCTTCAACCAACTGCAACTGAATTCCCTTGTGGCGCATGTTGAAATCGGTGAGCAAACCGGTGAAGCGGCGCGGGCCGATCGTGCACATGATGCCGACCTTCAGATTCGCGTCCTTGAGACAAAGGAAGCGCGAGGCTTCCTGACGCACGCCGCTCAGTTCATCTGATATCTGTTGGAAACGCGGCCGAAGCAGCGCGCCAAGATCGGTGATGTGGGTCAGATTGCGCTCGCGCCGGAACAAAAGGCCGCCGACCTCGTCCTCGAGCTGCTGGATCGCGCGGCTGAGCGCCGGCTGGGTGACGTTGCATTTCTCGGCGGCGCGCGTGAAGTTCCGCGTATCGCAGACGGCGAGGAAATATCGGATGTGGTGGATGTCCATGCCAATCCCCTAGCGCGCCCGAGCCTTCTCCAGCCAATGCAATGGACGCATGGATTTGATAGCACAGCGGCATTTTATTGTTGAGCGCGCATCGCTCAAGGTCCCGCAGAACAGCCGCAGCGTTGCGGCACATCAACGGAGACCGAAATGCTCAACGTCAGCAAACCTGAAACCGATACGCTTGCGATGCGCCGCCCCCTGGAAGGCCGGACCGCGATCGTGACCGGCTCGACCAGCGGCATCGGCCTCGGCATCGCCCGCGCCCTGGCGCAGAACGGTGCTGCCGTCATGCTGAACGGGTTCGGGGATCCGGTGGAAATCGAAACGCAGCGTGCCGCCTTGGCCGAGGAAAATGACGTCGACATCGCTTACGACAACGCCGACATGTCGAACCGCGACGCTATCCACATGATGGTGGAACGGGCCGTTGCGCGCTTCGGCCAGATCGACATCGTGATCAACAACGCGGGCATACAGCATGTTGCGCCAGTCAGCGAATTTCCCGTCGCCAAATGGGACTCGATCCTGGCGATCAACCTGAGTTCGGCTTTCCATCTGATCCAGGCGACCTTCGAGCCGATGAAGGGTCGCGGCTATGGCCGCATCATCAACATCGCTTCCGCCCATGGGCTGATCGCCTCGCCGTTCAAATCAGCCTATGTCGCCGCCAAGCACGGCATGGTCGGGTTGACGAAGGTGGTCGCACTCGAGGGCGCCGAGTACGGCGTGACTTCGAACGCGATCTGTCCAGGCT
This sequence comes from Mesorhizobium sp. WSM4837, assembly GCF_055811435.1. Classification (NCBI taxonomy): domain Bacteria; kingdom Pseudomonadati; phylum Pseudomonadota; class Alphaproteobacteria; order Hyphomicrobiales; family Phyllobacteriaceae; genus Mesorhizobium; species Mesorhizobium sp. WSM4837. The sequence continues at coordinate 79,523 of NZ_JBVVQE010000003.1, read as the reverse complement.
ATGTCTGGACGCCGCTCGTCGAGAAACAAATCGAGGATCAGGCGAAGTCGCACAACATCGCCCGCGACGCCGTTATCCGCGATATCTTTCTGAAGAACCAGCCGACCAGACGCTTTGCGACTGTGGAAGAGATGGGAGCGCTTGCGGTGTTTCTCTGCAGCGGCTGCGCAGCTTCGATCACCGGCACAGCCTTGCCGATCGACGGCGGCTGGACTGCGCACTGAGCGCACCGTCATCGTCAAAACGTCTGCAATTTTACGCGAGGAGGATACCCGATGAACACTCATGCCGAGGTTGTGAAGCTTGCCTCCAGCCAATCGGAACCGGCCGCGCCCAGCGTGGTCCGCGGGAAGCGGACGATCAACCTCGCGCTTCAGGGCGGAGGCGCGCACGGCGCCTTCACATGGGGTGTCATCGATCGCCTCCTTGACGAGGAGAACTTGTCCCTCGAAGGGGCAGTCGCCACCAGCGCCGGGGCCATGAACGCGGCGGTGCTTGCCTACGGGCTCGCCGAAGGCGGACGGCGCGGCGCGCAGAAGGCGCTTGCGAATTTCTGGCGCCGCGTCAGCCACGCGGCGGCCTTCAGCCCTCTGCAGCCGAGCCTGCTTGACAAGATGACCGGGTCGCGTTCGCTCGAATACTCCCCGGCCTTCCTGATGCTCGATATGGTGACGCGGTTGATGTCGCCCTATCAGTTCAATCCCTTGAATTTCAATCCGCTGAAAAAGGTTCTCGAGCAGTCTCTCGATCTCGATGCCGTCCGCATGTCGCGCTGTCCTTTGAAACTCAACATCTGCGCGACCAATGTGCGGACCGGGAAGGTCAAGGTTTTCTCCAATGACGAGCTGTCGATCGACGCCATCATGGCGTCGGCATGCCTGCCGTTCCTGTTCCAGGCAGTCGAGATCGACGGCGAGGCCTATTGGGACGGCGGTTATATGGGAAATCCGGCAATCTTCCCGCTGATCTATTCCTGCGACACGCCGGACGTGCTGATCGTACACATCAATCCTATAGAACGCGCCGAACTGCCGCGCTCGGCGACGGATATCCTTAATCGCATCAATGAGATAAGCTTCAACTCTTCGCTTTTGCGGGAAATGCGGGCGATCGCCTTCGTCACGCAACTGATCGACTCGGAGGCCGGCCAGACGCTCGACCTCAAGCGCATCTTCGTCCACGGCATTTCGGATGACGAGACCATGAAAAAGCTTGGCGTCTCCAGCAAGCTCAATGCCGATTGGGGCCTGCTTACGGATCTTCGCGACCGCGGCCGTGAACGCGCCGAGGAATGGCTCGAAGCCAACTATAACCATATCGGACAGCGTTCGACGGTGGACATCCACGAACGCTATCTCTGACAACAACTCCCGGCCGGCATTATCCCCTCTGGATGCCGGTTTGCTGAGCCCTCCGGCAACCCTCCCGGAGGGCTCTTTTCATGCCGCCGGCGCATACAGCGCGTCTATCGAAACCATGCAAAGACAGCATTTCAGTTGATGGCTGCGATCGAAGAGAGTGGCTTCAGACGGGCTGATCGCCGGTCTGAACCAAACACAAACCCAGGAGACGGAAATCATGATCAATACCAAATCGCTCATCGGCTCGGCTTTGGCCGCGGCTACCACGCTCGCCGCCAGCGCTGCCTTCGCCGGTCCGGCCGCTCAGCCGGAGTTCTCGTTCGAAAAGTGCTACGGCGTCGTCAAGGCCGGCCAGAACGATTGCCAGACCGCCACGCATTCTTGCGCCGGGACCTCTACGGCCGACAACCAGTCCGACGCATGGATCTACGTGCCGGCCGGCACTTGCGGAAAGCTTGCCAGCGGCAGCACCGAACCCAAGGCCTGATCCACCCCCACGCAACCCAATGGAGACGACTGATGCCCAATAAGCTTCCCACCCTCCCAATTCCGCAAGCCGCGGGCATCGGTCTTCGCTCGCCGCACATTGCTGAAATGCTTAGCCGCCGCCCGTCGGCGGGTTGGCTGGAGGTTCATGCCGAAAACTACATGGGCGGTTCTGCTGCCGTCGCCGCGCTCGAAAAACTGCGTGAGACCTACCCCCTTTCTGTTCACGGCGTAGGGCTGTCTCTCGGCAGCGCTTCCGGCGTCGACCGCGACCATCTGGAACGCATGCGCAAGGTATGCGTGCGCTTCGAACCCGATCTTGTTTCCGAACACCTCGCCTGGAGCGGCGCCGATGGCGCCTACCTCAACGACCTTTTGCCACTCCGTTACGACGAAGCAGCGCTCGCGATCGTCGCCAACAATATCAAGCTCGTTCAGGACACTCTGAAACGCCGCATCCTGATTGAAAATCTCTCTGCCTATATCGAGTTCAGCGGTTCGACGATGACGGAGGCCGAGTTCTTGGCCGAACTTGTGAAGCGCACGGGATGCGGCCTGCTTCTCGACGTGAACAACGTCTACGTTTCCGCCCACAATCTCGGCTTCGACGCGGCTGCGTTCATCGAAGTGCTGCCTGCCGAGGCGATCGGCGAGATCCATCTGGCAGGCCATGCCGTCAACGACGTTGGCGATGACACGGTCCTGATCGACGACCACGGCTCGCGCGTGCCGCCTGCCGTGTGGTCACTCTATGCCGGCGCGATCGAGAAATTCGGCCCACGCCCCACCCTGATCGAATGGGATACCGACGTGCCCGTGCTCGACGTGCTGCTGGGCGAGGCAATGTGGGCGGATATGCTTGCCGCTTCGATCGCCTTCCGCAAGCGGCAGGATTCCCTTCCTGTTTCCGCGCCGAAGCAGTCCGCTCCAGGCATTGTCGTTCCGTTCGAACGCGATGCACCGCGCGGGCAGATGCCGGTGCTTGCCGCTTTCGATGCGATCAAGCCCGCGCGCCTCGCTGCAGACCGTGACGCCAGGAGTATCCGCCATGCTGCCGCTTGAGCATCTGCAGAACATCATAGCGCAGTCCGTGCTTGGCAACCCGCAATTCGGCCTTTCGTCGCTCGTTTCAGCGGGCCGCGCCGATCCATGCCGACGGCTGCGCATCTATGAGAACAATACCCGCGCCTCGCTGACAGCGACGCTGATGGCCGTATTCCCAGTCGTCGTTCGCATGGTCGACGAGCGGTTCTTCCGCTATGCCGCAAGCGAGTTCATTCGTCAGCATCCCCCCGGCGAGCCAAGGCTGGTGCGCTACGGCTCCGACTTCCCGCGCTTCCTCGGGACCTTCGAAGGTCTGGCTAAAATGCCCTTCGTCGCGGAAACGGCGCGGCTTGAATGGGCGATCGCCGAGGCGCTTGATGCGGCATCACTGCCGGCCCTGAACCTGGCGGCACTGGATGGCGAAGCCTCAAGCTCGACCCCCGAACTGATGCTCCAGCCATCCTTGCGCCTCGTTATGTCGCATTGGCCGGTACTATCGATCTGGTCGGCGCATCAGAACGGAGGCGTTCCGGATCAAGCTGATGTCCGGCAGCGAAAAGCCGAGCGCATCGCGCTCTGGAGGCACGGCGACAATGTGCGCTTCGCGCGCCTCACGAGCGCCCAGTTCTCGTTCCGCCATTCCCTGAAAAAGGGCCTCGGCCTGGAGAGGGCCGTTTCACGCGCCCTCACGCACGAACCAACGTTCGAAGTCCTCGGCGCCCTCGTCAGCCTGTTCGGCGAAGGCTTGGTGACCGGCATCGGCTTCGACCACCCGCAGTAATCGAAAATGGAGAGACCAATGAGCGTGACCCGCGAAATGCCTTCAACCAGTGGCCGCAGCCTAACCGCCGCCTACCGCAGGGCTCTGAACCTGGCGGGCAGCATACCCCTTTCTCTCGTTCAGTTGGCGGCTCGCGTCGCGGTCGCCCACGTGTTCTGGCAATCGGCGCAGACCAAGCTCGCTTCCTGGCCGGTAACGCTACAGCTTTTCGCGTTTGAATATAATCTGCCGCTGATCGACCCGGCGCTGGCGGCCCCGCTCGCGACAGCCGCCGAAATCATCGGCGCCGCATTGCTTTTCCTCGGCCTGTTCTCGCGCCTCGGCGCGCTGATGCTGCTCGGGGTAGTCGCGGTGATCCAGATCTTCGTCTATCCGGTACACTGGGGCGAACACCTCATGTGGAGTTCGCTGCTGCTGCTCATTTTGGCTCGCGGCGCAGGCGTCGTATCGTTGGACTATCTGGTCGACGGCTATTTCCGTCGCGGAGCGTGAACAATGCTGCGGCAATCGAGCGAAGAAGTGATGAACTTGGCAGAGTTGGAAGCGACGCCGGCCAAAACAGATGCGCTTCCACCGCGCCGGCCGCGGGTCGTCATTCTCGGCGCGGGCTTCGGCGGCCTCAACGCAGCGCTAGGGTTGCGCAACGCGCCGGTCGATATCACGGTCGTCGACCGCCGCAATTATCATCTGTTCCAGCCGCTGCTTTATCAGGTGGCGACGGCCGGCCTATCTCCGGCGCAGATCGCCACGCCGATCCGCCGCGTCCTCGCCAGCCAGAAGAATGCAACCGTCCTGATGGAAAAGGTGGAGGGCGTCGACACCGCTGCGCGGACTGTGCTGACCGGCAGCAGGCGAATTCCCTACGATTACCTGATCATCGCCACCGGCGCCCGCCACGCCTATTTCGGTCACGACGCCTGGGAAACAAATGCTCCCGGCCTCAAGACCATAGGCGACGCCACCGAAATTCGCGCCCGCATATTGACCGCGTTCGAAAAGGCAGAAGTGACCGACGATCCGGCTCTTCGTGAAAAACTCCTTACCTTTGTGGTGGTCGGCGGCGGACCCACCGGCGTCGAACTCGCGGGCGCTATCATCGAACTCGCGCGCAAAGCGATCGTTCGCGATTTCCGCAACATCGATTCCTCGACCGCAAGGGTTGTACTTGTCGAGGCCGACGAACGGCTGCTCACCGCATTTCCGGAGAAGCTCTCGCAATCGGCCGAATCACAGCTCGAAAAGCTTGGCGTCGAGGTCAAGCTCGGCGCCGCGGTTACGGAGTGCGACGACAATGGCGTCGCGCTCGCGGATGGGCAATGCGTCGCTTCAGCCTGTGTGCTCTGGGCTGCCGGCGTCATGGCCTCGAGGGCGGCGAAATGGCTGGACGTCGCGGCCGATCGCGCCGGCCGCGTCGTTGTCGACGGACATCTGCATGTACCTGGCCGCGAAGGCGTCTATGTCATCGGTGATACCGCTTCGGTAAGGGGCAAGGACGACCGTCCGGTTCCGGGCGTCGCCCCTGCCGCGAAGCAAATGGGCCGCTATGTGGCAGACCTCATCAAGGCGCGACTTGCCGGGCGGACGGCAGAACCTTTCCGCTACACCGACTACGGAAATCTCGCCACCATCGGCCGCAAGGCCGCCGTCGCCGATTTGGGACCCATCCAACTGAGCGGTTTCCTGGCCTGGCTGCTCTGGAGCTTCGCGCATCTGTGGTTCCTTGTCGGTTTCCGCAACCGCACCGTTGTCTTCCTCGATTGGGCTTGGGCCTATGCAACATTTGACCGCAGCGCGCGCCTCATCACCGAACGCCGCGACCGGTAGGTGCCGCCTGCCGCGCATAGCGCTTGGGCGGGCGATGACGGCGCTGCTGCTCATGGCGGTCATGTCGACGGCTGCATCGGTGCATATCATCTGGGAGCGCACGGCAACCCGCAATGTCGAGAAGATCGTCGCGAGCCTTGGCGCCCAGAGCGCCGATTCTGTCCGCGGCGAATTGACATCAACGCTGGCCGTCGTGGCAGGCACGGCCGAGATCATCCGCTCGATCCTGTTCCAAGGCACGATCAAGGCCGATGACGAGGTCAGACGCGAGTTCCTGTTCCTGTCGCTGCTGCGTGAACAGCGCGCGATCGGCTGGATCGGATTTGGCTTCCCCGACGGACGGTTTTTCGGCTCGCACGCAGCGGCCGGCGGCAAGATCGAGATGGTTGAAATCGGCCCCGGCATGCCGGGAAAGCCGCGCCCGTTGCGTCGTGATATCTATCATCCCATCCCCGGTGATGTGATGTTCGAACAACGCATCCATGGCGAGACCGCTTACCTAGCGCTCGGTGCGCCCTGGTATCGCCGGGCGATGGACTCGACGGAACCTGTCTGGAGCGTGATCGACGTCCTGCCCAATGGCTTCGAGCCCTCGGTGGTTGTTTCAAAGCGGGTCGAGCTCTATGGCAGGTACCAAGGCGTGGTCATGGTGGCCGTGAGTTTCGCCAATTTGTCGCAGGCGCTGAGTGGTCTGCAAGTATCAGGTCACGGCAAGACGTTCGTGCTGGGCGGCAGCGACAAAGTACTGGCTGCATCGGATGCGCCCGGCGGTCCTATGCCTGCTCATCTTCGCGATTTTCCAAAGAGCGATGCGCTTGCCGCCGCGGTGGGCGACGCCATTTCGATGATGAAAGGGAACGAATTTCGAACGCTGGTTGATGGTGGCGAGATCGGCCCGGTCTACGTCTCGTCGTTTGCGCTCCCTTTCGAACAATGGCGGCTCCTGACCGCGATACCGCGCTCCTCCTTCGCGGAAGAGATCGACCGTAACACGCGTCGGGTGCTGCTGGTGGTCGCCGGGCTCGTCGTGCTGGCAGCGGCCACTGCCGTGCTCTTTTCGAACCTGCTTTTCGCCAGGCCAATCCGCCAGCTTGCCGCGCAGCTCCGTGAGATCGAACGGTTCTCGCTCGACCAGGTGCGGCATGTTCCGACATTCCTGGCCGAACTCAATGATTTCTCGGAAGCGCTGAAGCGCATGGCGGGCGGCCTGTCGGCTTTCGCCAAATACATGCCCCTCGACGTCGTCCGGCCCCTCGTCGCGGGCGGGCTTGAGCCTGCGCCCGGCGGCAGGCTCGTGGAAGTGACCGTGATGTTTGCCGATCTGCCGGGCTTCACCGAACTCACCGAGCGGCTCGGGCCCGATGTCCAGCCGCATCTCACCAATTTTCTCACGCTCGCAGTCGAAGCCATTCATTCCGAAGGAGGCACCGTCGACAAGTTCATTGGCGACGCCGTTATGGCCATCTGGAACGCACCGACAGCCGTGCCGGATCACGCACGCCGCGCATGCAGCGCTGCAGCCGCGATCCGGGCCGCGATGCATGCGCTGCCCGCCGTTTCGCCGGACCACAGCGACATACGGGTGCGAATTGGCATCAATACCGGCGCCGCGATCGTCGGCAATGTCGGATCGGCCGAGCGGCTGAGCTATACGGCCATCGGCGATACGGTCAACCTGGCAAGCCGTCTCGTTGGCGTCGCCAAGGAACACGGCGTCGAAATCGTGCTCAGCGACATGACGCTTGCGCAGACAAGCGGCCAGATCGCCGCGCAGCCACTTGGCATCACGAATGTTCGCGGGAAGGCAGTCCCGGTCCTGATACACACGCTCGCAACCTGAACAACCGCTGCGGCCATGGAGTATGGTCATGGAAATGATGACTTTGACGCTCGCAATGCTTTTCTGCCTCCAGCTAAAGCACTTCATTGCCGACTATCTGCTCCAGCCCGGCTGGATGTTGGGCGGAAAGGGCGATCTGCGCCGCGTCGGCGGCTATGTCCACGCGGGCTTGCATGCGCTAGGCTCCTTGCCGGCCCTTCTCATCGCCGGGCTCGAACCCACCGCAATCGTCCTGCTTTGTGCCGCGGAATTCACGGTCCACTACGCGACAGACTACACCAAAGCCGGGCTGTCCGGGCGCAGCCATGCTGGCCCCGACACACGGACATACTGGGCCCTGCATGGGGCTGACCAGTTCTTGCACCAGCTCACCTATGTCGGCCTGATCGTCGCTGCGCTCGCTTAGAGAGAGGAATTTGAGGCAGGACAACGAGGCATGCCTCGGAGATACTGAGACGCCCAACATTGATGCGGCGGCACGAGCTTTCGACGAGCGATGAAAGTTATTGCGGCACGCTGCGCATCGACGTGGAAAAGTCCGCCTCTCCATCATATTCGTAGACAATGTCCGGAAGTTTGGGGGACAGGACCACCGTAGGCGAATGCCAAATGACAACGCAAACAGTCAGTTACGACCGTCGGTCGGCAAACTGATGCAAGCCGTTGAGACTTTGATTCAGGCGCTTTGCGCGCTGGCGGTGTGTCCCAGCGCCGCGAAGACGGTGCGCACGATACCGGCGGCATCAAGGCCGGCGTCGGCATACATCTTTTCGGGCTTGGCGTGATCGACAAAAGTGTCGGGCAACACAAGCGGGCGTACCTTCAGGCCGTTTTCCAGCAGCCCTTCATGGGCGAGGAATTGCAGCACATGGCTGGCGAAGCCACCGACCGCGCCCTCTTCGACTGTTACCAGCACTTCGTGCGAGCGCGCCAGCCGCCGGATCAAATCCTCGTCGAGCGGCTTGGCGAAACGAGCATCGGCGACCGTGGTGGAAAGCCCTGCCGCGCCGAGCTCCTCGGCCGCAGCCAGGCAATCCTGCAGCCGCGTGCCGAACGAAAGCAGTGCAACCTTGGTGCCTTCCCTGACGATACGGCCCTTGCCGATTTCGAGAACCGAGCCACGCTCCGGCAGGTCGACGCCGACGCCGTTGCCGCGCGGGTAACGAAAGGCGATGGGGCCTTCATCGTAGCTTGCCGCCGTGCGCACCATGTGTCGCAGTTCCGCCTCATCCGCCGCGGCCATGACGACGAAACCGGGCAGCGTCGCCAAAAAAGTCGTGTCGAAGGCGCCGCAATGGGTCGCCCCGTCGGCCCCGACGAAGCCGGCGCGATCGATCGGGAAGCGCACCGGCAGTTTCTGGATCGCCACGTCGTGGACGACCTGGTCGTAGGCACGCTGCAGGAAGGTCGAATAGATCGCCGCGAAAGGTTTGAAGCCTTCCGTGGCAAGGCCGGCGGCAAAAGTCACCGCGTGCTGCTCGGCGATACCGACATCGAAGGTCCTCGACGGGAACGCCTCGCCGAAGAGGTCGAGGCCGGTGCCGTTCGGCATGGCGGCAGTGATGGCGACGATGCGATCATCTTCGCGGCCTTCCTGGATCAGGCTTTCGGCAAAGACTTTCGTGTAGCTCGGCGCGTTGGCCGGCGCCTTGGCCTGCGCGCCGGTGATGACGTCGAATTTGTTGACGCCATGATATTTGTCGGCGGCCGCCTCGGCCGGTCCATAGCCCTTGCCCTTCTGGGTCACGACGTGGATCAGCACCGGACCGTCGGCATTGTCGCGGACGTTCTTCAGCACCGGGATCAGGTGCTCGAGATTGTGACCGTCGATCGGGCCGATGTGATAAAAACCCATTTCCTCGAACAGCGTGCCGCCGGTGACGTAACCGCGCGCATGCTCGACCGCCCGCTTGATGGCGCGATCGGCGCGCTCGCCGAGATAGGAGGTCAGCTTCTTGCCGAAATCGCGCAAGCCCAGATAGGCCTTGCCCGACGCCAGGCGGGCCAGATAGGCGCTCATCGCCCCGGTCGGCGGAGCGATCGACATGTCGTTGTCGTTGAGGATGACGATCAGCCGGGCATCGAGCGCGCCGGCATTGTTCATCGCCTCATAGGCCATGCCGGCCGACATGGCGCCGTCGCCGATAACGGCAATGACATTGTTGCGGCCCCCGGAGAGATCGCGTGCCATTGCCATGCCGAGGCCGGCGGAGATCGAGGTCGAGGAGTGGGCGGCGCCGAACGGATCGTATTCGCTCTCGGCGCGCTGGGTGAAACCGGACAGGCCGCCCTCTTGCCGCAGCGTGCGGATACGGTCGCGGCGGCCGGTCAGGATCTTGTGCGGATAGGCCTGGTGACCGACATCCCAGATCAGCCGGTCGTCTGGCGTGTTGAAGACATAGTGCAATGCCACCGTCAGTTCGACCACGCCAAGCCCGGCACCGAGATGTCCGCCGGTATGCGACACGGCATCGATCAACTCGGTGCGAAGCTCCGATGCCAATTGCGGCAGATGACGTTCGTCAAGCGTCCTGAGGTCGGCCGGGATGCGGACCTTGTCGAGAAGTGGCGTATGGAGCTTTGCGTTCACTGGTGCTGGGGCCTGCTTTTTATTCATCTGCGAAATAGGCTGCTGGCCGGCGAATGTAAATGCGTGCGAGTGACGCGGCATAGCTTCAAACTGTTAGGGTTTCGTTTACGCGTCAAAAAGGACGCGCGGCGCTCTAAAGCGCGTCGCGTTCGACCGACCTGACGCGACGCGCTTTAGGTTGTTGTTTTATGCATGTCGTTATCGCAAAACCGCTGCACACTTTTGCGCGACACGCATTAATTGTCCGGCAGCGGAATGAACTCTTCTTCATCCCCCGGAACGATATCGAAACGGCCTGTCTTCCATTCTTCTTTCGCCTGTTCGATGCGTTCCTTCGACGATGACACGAAATTCCACCAGATGTAGCGCTTGGAGCCGAGCGAGGCGCCGCCGAACAGCATGAAATGCGCTCCACCCTCCGACGACACGACGATCTCGTCGCCGGGCCGGAACACCAGCAGCCGCTCTGCCGGGAAGCGGTCACCGGAGATCGAAACCTCGCCTTCCAACGTATAGATGGCGCGCTCCTCGGCATCGGCAGGGATTTTCACGCTGGCGCCGGGCGCCAGGCTGAGGTCTGCATAGAGCGTGTCCGAAGCGGTCACGACCGGTGACCGCAACCCGGAAAACGCGCCAATGACAACGCGTCCGCTGACGCCTTCAGCGTCGATTTCGGGCAGACGCATGGCCGCCGTATTCTCGAAGATCGGGTCGACCTCCTCTTTATCGTCCGGCAGCGCCAGCCATGTCTGCAGGCCGGAAACCGACATCGGCGCACCGCGCAGCTCCTGCGGCGTACGCTCGGAATGGACGATGCCGCGACCGGCGGTCATCAAATTTACGTCGCCGGGCTGGATGACCATTTCGGTGCCGAGCGAATCGCGATGCCTGATCTTGCCGTCGAACAGGTAAGTGACCGTCGACAGGCCGATATGGGGATGCGGGCGGACATCGAGCGCCTGGCCGGCCCGCAAAATCGCCGGTCCCATGCGATCGAAGAAGATGAAGGGACCGACCAGCCGACGCCTGGCGGTCGGCAAGGCACGGCGAACCTGAAAGCCGCCAATGTCCTTGGCGTTCGGAATAACCATCAGTTCGATCTGGTCGCTGGCGAAGGCGTCACCGGGCAGAGGGTCGTTTCCGGGGAAGAAGCTCATGCGGTCTTCCTCAGGCGAAGCGGAGTGCAGACCTGGCTTTCGCCTTGGCCGCCACCTCGTCGCGATTGCGCGGATGCTGTGTCGTCTCAAGGCTGTCCAGCAGTTCGCGCGCAGACGCGGCTATGGCCTCGACGGCGTGGTCGAACGCATGCTGGTTCTGTTTCGACGGCCGTGTCGTTCCGCTCAGCTTGCGGACAAACTGAAGTGCGGCATCGCGGACCTCGTCATCGGTTGCCGGCGGATCGAAATTGAACAGTGTCTTGATGTTTCTGCACATCGTTCGCAATCTCCTCTCGTCGTGGAGCCGTTTCAAGCGGGATGAGTATTATCCTCAATCATGATCATGTCGAAAAGCCGCATGATCATGTCCAAAAGCCGCATGGCGAAATTGTCGTTCGGGACCGTGTCTTACTCCGCGTCCAGAGGCTCTGTCCCCACCGGCTTGCCGTCGCGCGAAAGCCTGATCTTCTCGACCTTGTCCTCGGCCGCCTTGAGCAGCCGGTCGCAATGGAGTTTTAGCGCCTCGCCGCGCTCATAGATGCGGATCGACTGGTCGAGCGGCACGTCGCCGCGCTCCAGATCATCGACGATTTTCTCCAGCGCGTCGAGCGCCTGCTCGAAGCTCATCGCCTTAACGTCTTCGTTGCTCTCACCAGCCATCGTCTATCCTTTCATCAGTCGCCCGACATGGGCGGCGACCGAAAATGCCAATCCCTGCAGATCGTAGCCGCCCTCGAGCAGGCTGACGAGCCGGTTGTCGCTGTGGCGACCGGCGCGCTGCATCAACTGGCCGGTTGCCCAGTCGAAATCGCCCTCGGTCAGGTTGATCTCGGCCAGCGGATCGCGGTGGTGCGCGTCGAAGCCGGCGGAAATGATGATGAGGTCGGGCGCGAAATTGTCGAGCGCCGGCAAGATCCGCGACAGGAAAGCGTCGCGGAAAACCTCGCTGCCGGTCTGCGGCGCCAGCGGCGCGTTGACGATGTTGCGGGCGCCGGTTTCGCTCACCGCCCCGGTCCCTGGGTAAAGCGGCATCTGGTGCGTCGAGCAATAGAGCACCGACGGATCGTCCCAGAAAATATCCTGCGTGCCATTGCCGTGGTGGACGTCCCAGTCGACGATGGCAACGCGCTCGGCCTGGTGCTGCCGTTGCGCGTAGCGTGCCGCGATCGCCGCGGTGTTGAACAGGCAGAAGCCCATGGACGTGGTCTTTTCGGCGTGGTGGCCGGGCGGCCGGGCGGCGACAAAGACATTGGCCACGTCGCCCCGAAAGACATCGTCGACGGCGGCGTTGGCAGCGCCGATCGCCGTGACGGCCGCCTGCCAGCTTTTCGGGCTGGCGGTGGTGTCGGCGTCGACACGAGCGATACCGGTGTCCGGTATCACAGCGCGGACCCGTTCGACGAATTCCTGCGGGTGTGCGTAGAGGATGGTGGCCTCGTCGCCTTCCGGCGCCTCGGCACGATCAAGGGCCGCAAAGGCCTCGTCGTCGAGCACGCGCTCGATGGCGCGCAGGCGGTCCGGCCGCTCCGGATGACCGGGCGGCGTTATATGCTCGAGAAAGATCGGGTGGGTATAAAGCCTTGTAACCATGCCCCCGATATAGGCGCGCCCGGCGGCTTTGACCATGTTTTGCAACCGCCAAAGGCAGACGTTCAACAGGGTTTAGGCGTTGGGTGCTGGTTGGGTCCGGCGCGAGCCACCGACCGAGACCAGCGCCTTCTCCTTGAGCTGCCCGAATTTTGAGGCGCGCTTCGGCCGTCCCATTCGAGGTCTCGCCTTGCCTTTGGTGGGCTTGATACGGGCTCAGGCCGGCGATTTGTCCACCTCAGCCGGTGCTTGTGGACGGCCAATCCCGCGACCTTGCCTGAGCAGTCCCTCCAAAAGCACGTTGAACGCCTTCACCGCCTTTTTCGACGTCGCTTCTGGATTTTCCGAATTTGCGATCCACTGCGCGGCATGTAGCGAGGCGCCGCTGACCAGCCTTGCTGCGGCTTCGGGATCAACGGCAACGATGGTTCCCTCGTCCCTCAGCTTTTGAAGGTTCTCGCTCATCGAGCGGATGCATTCATTCTGGCTCGGCCATTGCGAAGGATCGCCGAGCACCGCCGGTCCGTCGCGAAGGACAATACGCTGGATCTCGGGCTCCAGCGCCATCTCGATATAGGCGGTGCATTCGTCGACAAAACCCTGCCAGAGAGTGTCCGCCCTGGCCGAAACGATCTTCAACCGGGCCAACATCTCCGCGTCGATCTCGGCGATAACCGCCTGGAGAAGGCCCTTCTTGTCGCCGAAGTGATGATAAAGCGCGCCGCGCGTCAGCCCGGCCGACGCGGTGAAGTCGTCCATCGAGGCCTCGGCATAGCCGACAGTGCCAAAGGCATGGCGCGCCGCCGCGACCAGTTTGGTGCGGGTTTCGGCGATCATCTCCTTGCGAGGTTTGTGCCCCATTCGCCCATTCCTTCACATACGTCTCGTATATTAATTGACATACGCTACGTATGTCATTATCTGATTTGCATACGCCACGTATATAAGTGGCTGGGCCTCAAAAATCCAGGAGTGTTCTCATGCCCAATCCCTATCGCGAAATCTTCAAGGCAAGGGGAGCCAAGGGCTTCGCCGCAGCCGGCTTCGTCGCCCGGATGCCGATGGCCATGGCTCCGATCGGAATCGTCGCGATGCTATCGCAGACGCATGGCGAGTACTGGCTGGCCGGCGCCGTCTCCGCGACATATGCGCTGGCCAATGCTTTTGTCGCGCCGCAGATATCGCGGCTGGTGGACCGCCTCGGCCAGACGCGGATTGTGACGCCCACCACCGTTATTTCCGTGCTCGCCTTCGTAGTGCTGATTACGGCGGCCAATCAGGACTTGCCGATATGGACACTGTTCGTGTCAGCGCTGCTGGCCGCTGCAATGCCCAGCATCCCAGCGATGGTGCGCGCGCGCTGGACAGAGCTCTTCCGGGATCGCCCCGAGATGAACACGGCGTTCGCCTTCGAATCGGCGGCGGACGAGCTGGTCTACATCGCCGGGGCTTCGCTGTCGGTTGGCCTGAGCGTCGCGCTTTTCCCGGAAGCGGGAATGCTGGCGAGCACATTGTTCCTCGCCTTCGGCTCGACAGCCCTCATCCTGCAGCGCTCGACCGAGCCGCGCGTGCGACCGGTCGACCAGGGTTCGCGCGGATCGGCAATTCGCCTGCGGCCGGTCCAAATCATCACCTTGGCCCTGATCTTCATCGGCGCGACCTTCGCAACCACGGAGGTGAGCACCGTGGCGATCACCAAGGAGCTCGGCCAGCCGGGCGCCGCCAGCCTCGTCATCGGCGTCTATGCCCTCGGATCGTTCGTCGTCGGCATCGTCCTCGGCGCTCTGAACCTGAAAACACCGCTGCAAATTCAGCTTGCCATCGCGATCGCCATCATCGCGCTCACCACGCTGCCGTTGCTTGTCGCAGACACGGTGCCGCTTCTGGCGCTGGCTGTCTTCGTTAGCGGTGTGGCGATCTCGCCCACCTTCATCACGGCATTCGGCCTGATCGAGCGGCGCGTGCCGGAGGCGATGCTGACCGAGGGCGTGACCTGGGTCATGACCGGCATTGGCATCGGCATGGCGCTCGGCTCCTTCGCCGCCGGATGGGTGGTGGACGCCTTCGGTGCACAGAGCGGCTTCCTGGTGTCGGTGGCGGCGGGCACTGTCGCGCTGGTCACCGTGCTCGCCGGCCAGCGCAGCCTTGCCACGGGCGATAGTGACATCTCCGCGCGCGAAACAGCCGCGGTTCCTGCCGAATAGACTCCATGCGTCCGGTGCCAAGCGGGACCGGACGCATGCCGGCGATCCGCTAAACCAGTCCTAGAGAATCTCGGTCTTGGCGATGTGGATGCCGAAACCTTCAAGGCCGACATAGTGGCGTTCGCGCGAGGCGATCAGGTTGATCGAGGAAATGCCCAGATCCTTCAAGATTTGCGCGCCCAGGCCGATCTCGCGCCATTCGCTTTCGCGGCGGCGCGCCTCTTCATGGTCCTCGCGGTCGCCGGCAGCCGGCCGGTTGCGCTCCTGATGGGCGACGCCGACGGAACCTTCGCGCAGATAGACGATGACGCCGCGCCGACGCTCGCCCATCGATTTCATGATGCCGTCCAGCCTGTGGCCGGTGCCGAAAACGTCCGTCACAACATCCTCGGAATGCAGTCGCACCGGCACCTCCTCGCCGTCGCGGATGTCGCCGAAGACGATCGCCACATGGTGCATCGAGTCCCAGGGCAGCGTGTAGGTGAAGACCTGCGCCTTGCCGCCGGGCGTGTCGATCTCCGAACAGGCGACACGCTCGACCAGCGTTTCCTTACGCTGGCGATAGGCGATGAGGTCGGCGACCGAAATCTGCTTCAAAACGTTCTTTTCGGCGAAGGCCTGCACCTGCGGGCCGCGCATGACGGTGCCGTCATCATTGACCAGCTCGGAAATGACACCGACCGGCGGCAGGCCGGCAAGCTTGCACAAATCGACCGCGGCTTCGGTATGGCCCGAACGCATCAGCACACCGCCTTCGCGCGCAATCAGCGGAAAGATGTGGCCGGGGCGGACGAAATCGGAGGCGCCGACATTGCCGTTGGCAAGATTGCGCACGGTCAATGTGCGGTCGTCGGCCGAAATGCCGGTCGTGGTGCCGTGCTTGAAATCGACGCTGACGGTGAAGGCGGTGGTGTGGGCCGAGTCGTTGTCGGCGACCATCGGCGACAGGTTGAGGCGCTTGGCCTCCTCGCGCGGCATCGGCGTGCAGACGATACCAGAGGTATTGCGGACGATGAACGCCATCTTTTCCGGCGTGCAATGGACGGCGGCGACGATCAGGTCGCCCTCGTTCTCGCGCCCGTCATCGTCCATGACGACGACAATCTCGCCGCGTTCGAAGGCGCGCAGGGCTTCGACGATCTTCTTCTGGTCGTAAGGCATGGACGCTCGCTTCGCTCTCGCAGGGGATAGGGCAGTAAGGCAGTAGGGCAGTAAGGGATTAGGGAAAAGGAAAAAATTGGCTGCTTCGGCGGGATAACATACTGCCCTACTGCCCTACTGCCCTACTGCCCTCTCCTCTCCCTGTCTGTCCCCGATGACGCAGATAGTGATCGGCGATCGCGCAGGCAACCATCGCCTCGCCGATCGGCACGGCGCGGATGCCGACGCACGGATCGTGCCGGCCCTTGGTCATGATCTCGACGTCGTTGCCGTCCTTGTCGATCGACTTTCGCGGGGTCAGGATCGACGAGGTCGGCTTGACGGCGAAGCGCGCGACGATCGCCTGGCCGGTGGAGATGCCGCCGAGGATGCCGCCGGCATTGTTGGACAGGAAGACCGGCTTGCCGTCATTGCCGATACGCATCTCGTCGGCATTTTCTTCGCCGGCGATGCGGGCGGCCTCGAAGCCGTTGCCGATCTCGACACCCTTGACGGCATTGATCGACATCAGGCCCGAGGCAATGTCTTGGTCGAGCTTGGCGTAGATCGGTGCGCCCAGGCCTGCCGGAACGCCGTCGGCGACGATCTCGATTACCGCGCCGACCGAGGAACCCGCCTTGCGGATGCCGTCAAGATACGCGGTGAAGACGGCGACCGATGCCGGATCGGGCGTGAAGAATGGATTTTCGGCGTCGCCAACGAAATTCCAGTTCCAGTTGGCGCGGTCGATCGATTTTTCCCCCATCGAGACCAGTGCGCCGCGCACGATCATGCCGGGCACGACCTTGCGGGCCAAGGCTCCGGCCGCCACCCGCGCCGCTGTCTCGCGGGCCGAAGAACGGCCACCACCGCGATAGTCGCGCAGGCCGTATTTGGTGTCGTAGGTATAATCGGCATGACCCGGCCGGTACTGGCGGGCGATCTCGCCATAGTCCTTGGAGCGCTGGTCGACGTTCTCGATCACCATCGACACCGGCGTGCCGGTGGTGATCATGGTCTCGCCGTCGTCATCCAGGATGAAGCCGGACAGGATCTTGACCTCGTCTGGTTCGCGACGCTGCGTCACAAAACGCGATTGACCCGGGCGGCGCTTGTCGAGTTCGGCCTGGACCTCGGCGCGCGTGAAGCGGAGGCCGGGCGGACAGCCGTCGACGACGCAGCCGAGCGCTGGGCCATGGCTTTCGCCCCAGGTGGTGACGCGGAAAAGATGGCCAAACGTATTGTGAGACATGAAAACCAGCCCTGCCGGCACCGAGCCGGCTTAGCGCATGACCCCGAAAATCGGAGCGATTTTCGGGAAGGATCATGCGCAAAATCAAAAGTGCCACAGCGTCGTTTCTGCGTCAGGACGCGCGGCGCCGTAGCTGCGTTCTATTGGCGTTTTCCGCAGCGGTCAAACTGTGATCTGGCGGATTTAGTTTTGACACATTCGGTTGGTTTCTGCTTCCCTCGACCCGTCTGTTGAACACCGTCTGTTGAACACCCGCCGCCACTGTGCCGGCGCAATGATAAGAGGACGATGATGCGTATCCCGATCGGCGCCGTTGCCGCCATGTTGCTGATTTCCACCGCCGCCTTTGCCGGCCAGACCGAAGGCCTGATCAAAGAGATCGACAAGGAGACGTTGACGCTGACACTCGACGACGGCAAATCCTACAAGCTGAACGCCGAAACCGATCTCGAAGCGCTGAAACCCGGCATGGACATCGTGATCGCCTACGACGAGACAAACGGCGAGAACATCATCACCGACATGCAATTGCCGGATAGCGATTCAACCGAATAGACTCATTCAGTCTGGGCGGTGCTGGCTATTCTCGCGAGCAACGCGACCAGTTCCGGCTGCGATGGGTCTCGGTTTTGGCGAAGACGGCTTTCAGGTGATTCCTGGCGGTTTCGTAAGTGACTCCCAAATCATCCGCGACGGTCTTCAACTCTGCGCCCGATCAAACCCGGCAAGCCAGTCTTGCCTCGGCTTGCGGCGTTCGGCTGGACTTAGCCTCTCACGGGGTGAAGCCGCTAAATTCGGACGGCAGGACTGCATTCTCACCAATTTCTAACCTGAATCTCTCGTATCCTAAATAGCGGGTCCTCTATGGTTGCTCCGTGCTGAAACGGCGTCGCGGAAATGTTGCGCCGATCTGCGCGAGCCATCCTGCACGGTGGCCTTCTCTGCCGCGAGGGGGGCATTCTTGAATCCGATCGGTTTCGGGTTCTCAACGCCGATGGACACCGATGGGCATCAGGTCTCGCATTCTTGTATTTCAGCTCATTGTCGTGGGGGCAGTCGTGATGATGGCGGCTATCGTCTACATCACCATTCGCTCGACAACCTACTACACGCAGCGCGTGCAATGGGCCAACAACCAGGTCGAAGCCGTCACCGCACTTACGGTGAACGCCAACCGATATTCCGAGCAGATCGCCGAGTTCCTGTTAATTGGCGAACCGGAGCGTCCCGACTACGAGAGCGCCCGCGCCGAGCTTGAGGCAGGCTTCGAAAAGCTCGCGGAACTGACCAGGGGAGAAGCCGAGTTTCTCGGGGGCAGCAGCGAACAGGAGGACGGCGGTGACGAGATCTTCCGCGTCACGCGGATGCGCACGCTCTACGGAGAAATCGCCAAAGCCACCTCTGACGCAATCAATCTTCGCAACCAGGGGCGCCAGGAGGACGCGGTCAGCGTTTTTCGCCGGGACATCGAGAATCGTTTCGATGCCGAGTTCGAAAACATCCTGGAAGCCGCGCGGCGCGACGAAGAGGAAGAGGTCGTGCGAACCGAGCTGCAGGCAGAAGCACTGTGGCGACGCCTGACCTGGATGACGGCCGCGCTTGCGTTGGCTGCTGTGGTTCTCTGCTTTGTTGCTGCTTTCCTTCTCGCCCGATCATTGATGCGCCCGATCAGCCTTCTGACCGAAGGCACAGAGGCGATCAGTCGTGGTGATCTCGACCACCGGATCGCCTTTGATGGCCGCGACGAACTTGGTGCGCTCGCCAGGCGGTTCAACGAAATGGCCGCACGCCAGCAAGACCAGCGCGACCGGTTGCTCAACGCCAAGGCAGAACTCGAGCAGCAAGTTGCCGCACGGACCGCAGAGCTTGCCGCGGCGAACCAGCGGTTGACGGAGCTCGACCGGTTGCGCGTCCAGTTCCTCGCCGACATCAGCCATGAACTGCGCACTCCACTGACGGCGCTTCGCGGTGAAGCGGAAATTCCGCTGCGCCATGGCTCAAAGCCAGAGGCAGTGTACCGCGATGCGCTCGAACGGATTGTCACTCAGAGCCTGGAGATGGGACGCCTCGTCGACGACCTCGTTTTTCTGTCTCGTTCGGAAACCGATACAATACGCTTCGAGCCCCGCCGAACGGACCTCGTGAGCATCGTCGCCGATGCGGTCCACGAGGGCGAAATTCTGGGGCGCGCCAAGGGCATCTCGATCAAGGCGGCCTACAGCACCCGTCCGGTCTGGATCACTGCCGACGCGCAGCGGCTCAAACAGGCTCTCGTGATCATTCTGGATAATGCCATAAAATACTCTCCGCGCGATCGCTCGGTGAACCTGAATATCACCGTTGTGGACGGGCATGCAGAGATTGCGATACGCGACAAGGGTTTGGGCATTCCAGCCGAGGAAATACCCAAGGTGTTCGAGCGATTTTACCGTGGCCGAAGCCCAAGGGCGTCGCGCCAACTTGGCAGTGGTCTCGGTCTGGCGATCGCGAAATGGCTCATCGAAAAGCATCGTGGCGAGATTGCGCTCACGAGCGAGGTCGGGTCTTTTACTGAGGTCGTGGTCCGGCTTCCACACGCTGACGCAACCGCGTCTGCGGATGCGAACGCAGGTGCCGCCGTAGTCGTTCTGAAAAAGAGGCTGCGTGCAAAAACCGGCTCGGAATAAACAACGACCTCCTTCGTTTCATGGATTACGATTGTTGAGGCGGGAGCTTGGCGGAATGACCACGCCCACCGCGAGGCGGGGAATTCTCTGACTCCCCGCAATACGACCCGGGGAGAAGGTGGTGTAAATGTCAAGGATTCTGCTGGTAGAGGACGACGATCGCATCGTCGGCTTCATCAAGCGAGGGCTCGAAGCCGAGGGTTACGTTGTCGACGTGACCGACAGTGGCGGGGATGCGCTGGCGATGGTACGGGAGACGCCATATGCGCTGATCGTTCTCGACCGAATGCTTCCAGGAATCGACGGCCTCGAAGTATGTCGCATGTTGCGGCGCGAGCAGCACCAGCATCTTGTCCTGATGCTCACGGCCAGAGACAGCCTGCAGGACAAGGTCGAAGGGCTGAAGGGGGGAGCCGACGACTACCTGACCAAACCTTTCGCCGTCGACGAGCTGATCGCGCGCATGGAGGCGCTGCTTCGCCGCGGCTCCAGCACAGGCACGGACCCGGTCCTCAGGGTTGGCGATCTGGCGCTTGATCCGGTCGGCAAGAAGGTCTGGCGCGGCGAACGCGAGATCAGCCTGACGGCCAAGGAATTCAGGCTTCTCGCGTATCTGATGTCGCACTCTGGCGCTGTGATCAGCAGAACCCGGCTGCTCAACAATGTTTGGGATCTGAGTTTCGACCCGGAAACGAAGGTGGTCTATGTCTACATCCGCTACCTTCGTAGCAAGATCGAAAGCGTGGACGAAAAGCCGCTCATAAAAACCGTGCGGGGCTTCGGCTACGTGATATCGGCTTGAAGCCAGCGGGTCACCCACGTTTTCAGGAAATGGGCAGTTCTCTCACCAAGCTCTAACCTGATGCTTGCCATAGTCTAATCCTGGCCTTTCCGAAATCTAGCCGGACTCCCACGCTGGTTTAGCCGCCGTGGTCATATGCTGCCACATGAAGATACCGACCCACCCCGAATGCGTGCGGAGGCGGCTGACTTCGCTCGGTCCTCAAGAAACCGGAAACTTCGACGTGATTGAGACTGATCAATTCGGAAAGCAGCTTGTTGCATTTCTTCCGAACCTGCGCCGTTTTGCGATTTCCCTTTGCCGTTCCCGCGATCTTGCCGACGATCTGGTGCAGGCGGCCTGCGAACGCGCGCTTGCCAACACCGGGCGCTTTGAACCTGGAACCCGTTTTGATGCGTGGTTGTTCCAGATCCTGCGAAATCTGTGGATCGACCACATCAGAAGGCAGCGCACGGCCGGCCCGCAGGAGGACATCGAGCAACGGCAGGACCTTGTCGGCGCCTGTGGCGAGCGAGATGTCGAAGCACGCTTTACCCTGAATAGCGTTGCCCAGGCGATCACCGATCTGCCGGACGATCAGCGCGAAATCATTCTCCTGGTCTGCGTCGAGGACCTTTCCTACAGGGAGGCGGCCGGCGTACTCGACATACCGATCGGAACGGTGATGAGCCGGCTGGCGCGTGCCAGAAAAAATCTCGCCGAGGCAGTCGGAATAAATCCCGGCTTGCCACGTTTACCGGTCATGAAGGGCGAGAACAGAAATGATCAGACGCGAGTTTGCTGACGAAACGCTCATGGCCTTTGCAGACGGCGAACTTGACGACGCGACTGCCGCAGCCATCGAGAAAGCCATGCAGCCGGATATCGCCAGCCGGGTCGCCCTGTTCCTGGAAACCCGCATTCAGGTCAAAGAGGCACTGATGCCGGTTCTCGATGAACCCGTTCCCGACCGACTCAGCCAGTCGGTGCAGCGAATGATCGACGAGGCCGAGCGGCGCAGCGTTCCATCGCACGCCAGCGAGGGCGCGCGTGTCGTTGCCTTCAGGGCGAGGGACAATCAGGCGATGCGGCGCCCCCAGGCATCCTGGATCATGCCGCTGGCTGCTTCGCTGGTTGCAGTCGTTTTTGGGTTCGGCGGATATTTTTTTGGGTTTGCCAGCCAAAACCAGCCGCATGGACTTGAGGTGGCAGGGCAGGACAGCCCTCTTTCAGAGGCGCTCGGGCAGGTGGCGTCCGGCGAAGAAGCCGTGCTGGCAGGCTCCACCGACAGGATCCGTGCCGTAGCCACGTTTCGCGATGGAACCGGTTCCTTGTGCCGCGAATTCGAAATCGATTCTGCCAACCGCTCGACCGTCATATCCGTGGCGTGCCACTCGGATCATGGTTGGACGGTGAATTTTGCCGTCGTTGCGCCCGCGCGCGATGGCGGATATGCACCGGCCTCGTCTTCGGAAGCGCTCGATTCCTATCTCGCGGCAACCGGAGCGCATGAGCCTCTGTCACGGGAAGACGAGGCAGCGGCATTGAGATCGTTGGGCCAGTAGAAGGGCGGGCCCGGTGGGCATGCTTTTGGGCGATGTGCATTAGAGCCACTCCAGGCGTCGGCCCTCCAGCCTGAGCAACCGATCGTGCGGCACATTCAGCCTTGCGGCTTCTTTCTCGGGCATTCCCAGCACCATGCGGAACAGGACGCGCACGACGCCGCCATGCGTCACGCAGACCGTCCGGCGGTCCAGCGCGTCGAACCACGGCTTTACCCGTTCGAGCAGCATTTGATAGCTTTCGGCGCCCTCGCCGGGCGGCAGGAAATTCCACTTGTCGAGGCGCCTCTCCCTGGCCGAGCCGAGATGCCGGGCCTCAAGTTCGGGAAAGGTGAAACCCTGCCAGTCGCCGAAACTCATTTCGACAAGGCGGGGATCGGTGCGGTAAGCTTGGGGATCGAGCCCCATCGCCATGCGAATGCGTTCCATGGTCTCACGCGTTCGCCGCATCGGGCTGGCGACAAAATCGAAATCTTCGGGGTTTTGAACGAGTTCCGCCAGCCGATGGCCATTGCCGGTCGCCTGCTCGCGGCCGAGCGGGTTGAGATCGGTGTCGGCCTGTCCTTGCAGCCGGGACTCGGCGTTCCACACCGTCTGGCCATGGCGCGCGATGTAGACGAGCGGATACATCAGGTCATCCGGAGAGCGGTCGAGAACAGGCGAGAGGGTATTCGAGGCGGGTCTATTCCTTGACGGTCGAAATATCAGGCGCGTCGACCGCCTTCATGCCGACGACATGGTAGCCGGAATCGACATGGTGGACCTCGCCGGTGACGCCGCGTGAAAGGTTTGAAAGGAAATAGACCGCTGAATCGCCGACCTCCTCTTGCGTCACCGTCTGCTTTAGCGGCGAATTGTATTCGTTCCACTTCAGGATGTAGCGAAAATCGCCGATGCCGGAGGCTGCCAGCGTCTTGATCGGACCGGCGGAGATGGCGTTGACGCGGATTTTCTTGGCGCCGAGGTCGACGGCCAGATAGCGCACGCTGGCTTCGAGCGCTGCCTTGGCAACACCCATGACGTTGTAGTGCGGCATCACTTTTTCCGCACCGTAATAAGTCAACGTCAGCAGCGAGCCGCCATCGGTCATCAGCGCCTCGGCCCGCTTGGCGATGGTGGTGAAGGAAAACACCGAGATGTCCATCGTGCGCAGGAAATTGTCGCGCGTCGTCTCGACATAGCGGCCTGTCAGCTCGTCCTTGTCGGAAAAGGCGATGGCGTGGACGAGGAAATCGAGCTTGCCCCAACGCTTGGCGATGTCGTCGAATACCGCATCGAGCGTTGTCGGATCGGTCACATCGCAATGGCCGGCGACATGGGCGTTGAGTTCCGCCGCCAGCGGCTCGACGCGCTTCTTGAACGCCTCGCCCTGGTAGGTCAGCGCGATCTCGGCGCCATGGTCGACGCAGGCCTTGGCGATGCCATAGGCGATCGACCGATTGTTCGCGACGCCCAGGACAAGCCCGCGCTTGCCGGCCATAATGCCTTGTCCACCCGCCATGTGAGCGCTCTCCGCAAGATTTGCTGCTTCGTGAGTGGCTATCGCACAGGCACAGAGCCCCTTCAAGCGCTCAAAACGGACAGTGCCCGCCGGCTGACCTTCCGACCTGAGTATCGATTGCCTGGGCGAAGCGCTTGTGGCACGCTCAAGCGAGAATTGACGAAAAGACGCCACGCCATGTCGTGCAGCAGTTCTGCAAGAGTAGTTGTGCATCGAAGCGGTCACTCGATCCTGAAACGAGGCGCATCTGCCGGCGCGGACGCCAACAGGTCGCGAACAAGTTTCCTGGTCATGAATTCACCGGCGTCTTTCGCATCCGAGATGTCCATGGCGAACGCTCCCGGACCGCCGATCACGCTGGAGCGGAAATATTGCGCATCCTGCCCCAGGACCAATCCGTTGATCGTGAAGCCTTGCGCCAGCGCCGCGTCTCGTGAGGATTCTGTTCCGCCCGCGAAATTGTCGGTTCCGTTGGCGCAGATGTTCATGACAGCGCGCTCCGTCGCGTGCGGCGATGACGTCAACAGGAGCGAAGCAAAGTCGATCGCCTCCGACATGTCTGTCAGACGATCGTGCATCGCCGCGGGATCAGCGTCGCCGTCCTGCTCCATATCGCCGCCTCCGTAATGGGTTCGGTCGATGAGCGTCACCGAAGCGAGCGCCTGAGACACGCGCGCGGCGTCCTCGGCCGAGCCGATGACGGTCCAGGGCACCAACAGGTCGAACTTGCCATCGCTCGACCATGTGAAGACGGCGAACCGATCCGACGCCGCGGGCCGGC
Organism: Mesorhizobium sp. WSM4837; assembly: GCF_055811435.1. NCBI lineage: Bacteria > Pseudomonadati > Pseudomonadota > Alphaproteobacteria > Hyphomicrobiales > Phyllobacteriaceae > Mesorhizobium > Mesorhizobium sp. WSM4837. Next base: position 54,966 of record NZ_JBVVQE010000003.1, on the reverse strand, counting down.
GGTGGCGGCGCGCAGGAAGTCGGGGTGGACGAGCGCCCGCACGAGCCCGGCCTGCTGGAGCCATTCCTCATATCGGCCGATCGAGTCCGAGACGTCGATTGCTGTGACGACATTGGCGTCGGTGCCCGGCACGACCGCGTTGGCCGCTGGCGAAGCGCCGCACAGGAAGACCATCAGTGGCAGGGCGAGGTGAAGGGCGCGCCAGCGGCAAGGTTTCGCCGGCATGGCAGGCTTCGACGTCACCCCCTGGTGTTCTGAACGACGCCAGAACCTGCGCGTTGGAACGGGCGGAAACGACTGCATTGGCTCCTCCAGGGTTGGTCCCCGGGAGGTAACGGCTCGGAGCCAAACTTATTCCTTCTGTTCGCGCGGCCGTTTCAGCAATTCGGTTATGTCCGCTTCGAGAACGGCAGGCTCGGATCCAATGCCTGAAGATCCGCATAACGCCCCAGCCCGCGATAGAGGATGAACGCACTGCAACAGGCGACGGCAATCGACAGCATCTCGCCGCCGTCTTCCGCGTAGCCAACGAGCTTCGAGCCCGTCAGGAAGTGCAGCATGTCAACCACCACGGCAAAACCCACAAGACACGCGAACAGCAGCAAAAACACCGATCCGAGGGCTTGTTGCCTCGGTCTGCTTTGCCAGAATGACCACAACAGCGGCGCCAGCAGGCCGAGCGCGACCGCCGACCAGGTGATGATCTCCCCGGTGTCGCGAGCCCGCATGCCCGGCAGCGAAACGAGGTCGAATGTCGCTGCCAGCAGCAGGCCGCCGCGCTCATGGAAACGGGTGGCGTCGTCGAGCGTCACAAAACTGAAAATCAGCGACCAGGCAAGAAACATATGCTCCCTGGTTCGAAACCAGACGCCGAACAGAAACAGGGCGCAAAGCGCGGCCTGCCCATAGTTGAACATCTCGGGCAGAGATCCATCCCTGCTGATGTTGAGATGCGCAGGCAAATCGTAGCGTGAAATTCCGACCGATCGAAGCGCCTCGATCGCGAATGGAACGGTGATGATGAGGATATTCAGGCATATTATTGTCAGCGCGAACATCCTGCTGAGCCTGTCGTTTCGATACATCGCCCGGATTTCTCCGAATGTATTTTGCAAAATCGATAAAGCATGACCCAGCAATCCGACGCGCTCCTTCGTTGCTCTTCGTTTGACGGACAATTTCGTTAGTCAACCAAGAGGTCCAGATTGGGGCAAAGACGTGCTCCTGGACCGCCCGTCGACGTTCAGCCCGCCCGGCTGAGTTCGGTCCGGCATGGTCTGGAAACGGGGCGGCCGCGGGTTTATTCCGCTCGCGCAAAAGAAAAACGCTCTCGGCGACGAGCGTCTGACCCGCCTGGCGCGACCCGGCCATGTTCCGGGCGGGCGTTCGCCATCGAGCGATGTCGCGGAATGCGGCTGAGCCCTGCAATCGATCAAAACGGACAGGTGAGAGGCAGGAGCGTTTGCGGCGCAGCGCGCCTTTGACGCGCCAGGCTAACGTTTGCGGTTGCGCATCAACGCTTCGAGATCGCTGTCGCCACCCTCAGGCAGCATCAGCCGCACATGCGCGTAGAGATCGCCGTGACCGCCGACTTTTTCCGGCAGGCCCCTGCCCTTCAGCCGCAGAACCTTGTCCGAGCTCGACCAGGCGGGAACATTGACTGCAACCTTGCCGGTCGGCGTTTCGACCGCCACTTTGGCACCCAGCACGGCATCCGCCAGCGCAACCGGCAGGTCGGCGTGGAGGTCGCGGCCTTCGACACGATAGCGCGGATGCCGCCGGAAGCGGATCTTGACCAGCGCATCGCCCGGTTGCCCCGGCCCTTGCTCGCCCTGGCCTTTCAGCCGGATGGTCTGGCCATCCTCGACATAGGCTGGCAGCTTGACGGCGACCTTGCGCCCGTCGGGGAACATCGCCGTTACCTTCTCGGCAGTCGCCGCTTCTTCGATGGTGATGTCGAGCGTCACGTTCAGGTCGGCGCCGGACGGCGCCTGCCGGCCGGCGCCCATGCCGGCGCCGCGAGAGAAGGTCTCGCCGAAAATCTGGCTGAAGATGTCGCTGCTGCCGTCGAACGGATCGCCGCTCGGACGACCTGAGCGAAACTCGAAACGCGAGCCGCCCGGCCCTTGCTGCCGGCGAAAACCGGCGAACGGATCGGCGCCGCCGGCGGCACCCTCGAAACCTTGAAAGCGCGGCTTGCCCTCGGCATCGATCTCGCCGCGATCGAAAGCCGCACGGTTCTTCTCGTCGCCGACGATCTCGTAAGCCTGGTTGGCCGCAGCAAACCGCTCCTTCGCCTTGGGATCCGGATTCTGGTCCGGATGATACTCCTTGGCGAGTTTGCGGTATGCCGATTTTATATCCTGGGCCGATGCGTTCTTGGCAACGCCCAGCACCTCATAGGGGTCGCGCATGCTTCCTGCCCTGGAGAAGGAGTGAGTCCATGATTGCCATCTATATGCGCTCGCATAGGAAGAAATTCCAGTAGCTTACGGTCATATGATGGCGGAAAATCAGAGCGCCTTGAAGTCCTGCATCTGCCAGGCGCCGGCGCCGGCCAGGCACACCTCGCCCTTGAACAGGGCGACGCCGTCGAAGCTTTCGCGTGAGGCGGTGAAGCGGCGGCAAAGCTGGCCGTTGTCCCTGGACTCCGCCAGTTCGGTGATCGAGCCGCGCGAACCGGTATCGGAATTCGCCCAGGGAACGGCCTGACCGGCAAGTTCCTGGATATCGGCTGAAGACACCGCGTTGCGGATCGTCGCCTGGTCCGAGGCGCGATCCTGGTCGATCAGCAAGGCAGAAGCGGGCGTGCTGCTGGTGAGGATCGTACGGTCGACCTCCGCCTGCTCCAAACTGAAGCCGCCGGCACCGCAGGCGGCAAGCGGCAAGGCGACCAGCACAATCGCGGCCGCCTTGACCGCACCTTGCGCGTTGGCCGAAGCAATAAGGCCCCATTGCCTGCTGTCAAAAAGTTGCGCGATGCGCGACAATCGGCAATCTCCCCCGGCCGGCAATAAAATTTGGAAAAACTATGAGCGAAACTGAGTTAACAAGCGGTGACTTTGCCGAGGCTGCGGAGCCATTCCGCCTGTTTGCCGCATGGCTTGACGACGCGACGAAGAGTGAGATCAACGATCCCAACGGCGTGGCGCTGGCGACCGTCGATGCCGAGGGCATGCCGAATGTGCGGATGGTGCTGCTCAAGGGGTTCGATGAAAGCGGATTTGTGTTCTACACGAATTTCGAGAGCGCCAAAGGCCGCGAGATTCTTGGCAGCATGAAGGCGGCGATGTGCTTTCACTGGAAATCGCTGCGCCGGCAGGTGCGTGCACGGGGGCCGGTGGAGATCGTTACCGAGGCGGAAGCGGACGCGTATTACGCGACACGTCCGCGCGGCAGCCGCATCGGGGCATGGGCGTCGAAACAGTCGCGGCCGCTGGAGAGCCGCTTCGCACTGGAAAAGGCCGTTGCCGAATACACGGCGCGCCATGCGATCGGCGAGATCCCACGGCCGAAACACTGGTCAGGCTTCCGCATCGTGCCGCAGACGATCGAGTTCTGGCACGACCGGCCTTTCCGGCTGCACGACCGCATTGTCTTCTCGCGCAGCGCTGAGGGCGGCTGGGACAAGACAAGGCTTTATCCCTGAGCGGCTGGCCCTTAAGCAGCTTCACCAGGAGCCTAGGGCAATCTTGCCGAACCACCTTGGTTCACCAATAGTCATAGTGAACCAACATGAAAGGTTCTTCCTATGACGGCTTTTACCGTGCGTGTCCCGGACGAAACCGCAAAGAGGCTTGACCAGCTTGCCGAAAAGCTCGACCGCTCGCGCTCCTATGTAGCCGCGCAGGCTATTGAGGACTTCGTGGCCCGTGAGGAATGGCAACTCGCCGAGATAGAAGCCGGATTGGCCGACGTCGAGCGCGGCGACTTTGCCAGTGACCGTGATGTAGCCGCTGTTGTCGGAAAATACGTCAAGTCGAGGAAATGATCGTCCGCTGGCGCGTTCCTGATCTTCAACGGAGACTACTCCGTCGCTATTTCGTCCGGCCACATCTGGGCGCCATGCAGGATGCGGAGGATGCGAACCGTGTCGGCCACTACGGCATAAGCGGCGATGTAGGGCGTGCGCGCGACGACAAGTTCGCGCGTGCCGGCGATCCGGCCGGGGTCGCCCGCTTTCCGGAAAGTCGATGAGACGGTGAGTCGCAAAAACGATCTGCTGGTCGACGTGAACGGCGGCTCTGGGGTTTTCGGCTTCGATATACGTGAAGATGTCGTCGCGATCGGAGAGCGCAAACCGCGCCCAGACCAGCCTCAAGACTCACCTGCCTCCGCCTTGCGAAGCGCTGCCGCCCGCCGTCCAGCAAAATGGGTTTCGGCGTCGGCGTCTTCAACGTCCGGCCGGGTATCCTCGATCGCCTGCAGAACTTTCGCCCGGAACCAGGCATCGTGGGCGTCACTGTTGCTGACGAGTTCGAGCGGCAAGGCGCCCTCATTCGCGGTGCGCGTCAACAAGATGCGGACGGCATCGGAAACCGTGAGCCCCATGTTTTCCAGAACCGCCGTGGCGCGTTCCTTCACCTCAGCGTCAATTCGGGTCTGGACCAGTGCGTTCGACGGCATGGCAGTCTCCTTCGCCAGCAGACAATGTAATGCATGTGCATGACATATGCTAGACTCTAGTAGCGCCAGCTAGCCCTTCTTCCTGGTCATGAAGGCCATCAAGGCGGCGCGGGCCTCGTCGGATGTGAGCCGCGCCCGAAAATGCTCACTTTCCTGGCCGATGCGGGCGACGAGGTCTTCACGCGAACCGCGCATCAGGTCACGCGCGATCTTCAGCGCTTGCGGCGGCTTGGCCGCGATCTGCCCGGCAGCGGCAAGCACGGCGGATTCGAGCTCGTTCTCCTCGACCACCGCGTAGATCAGCCCGGCCGCTTTCGCCCGCTCGGCCGAAAAGCCTTCGCCGAGGCCAAGCAGCGCGAAGGCGCCTTGCCGGCCGAGAATCTGCGGCGCAAGCAGGCTCGACCCCGCCTCGGGGACCAGGCCGAGATCGACGAACGGCGTGCGGAATAGTGTGCGCGGCGTGGCGAAGGTCAGGTCGCAATGCAGGTTGAGCGTTGTGCCGATGCCGACCGCAATGCCGTCGACGCCGGAGATCATCGGCTTTTCCGTCCTGGCCAGCGCCATCAGGAAATCCCAGACTTCGGTGCCGCCCTCGCCGCCGGTGGCGACGACCATGAAATCGGCAAGATCATTGCCCGACGAGAAGGCGCCTGGAACACCGAGGAAGACATGGACGCGGATCGCCGGATCGGCGTCGCCCTCGGCAAGGGCTTTGGACATTTTTGCATACATGGCCCGCGTCAAGGCGTTCTTCTTGTCCGGACGGTTCATGCGGATGATCTGGATGGCGCCCTGGCGCTCGACGAGGATGTGGTCTGTCACGGGTGATCCTTTGTGAAACGCTGGGCTTTTGTGAAACGTCAACCTGGTGGCTGTCAGGCAGAAATCAGTGTCTGGACGGCAGTGGCAAGGCTGTCGGCGCCGCCGATGACACGCTCCTTCAGCGCGCTCGCCTCGCCAAGCAGGTTCTCGGCATAAAAACGGCAAACGGCGATGCGGCTTTGGTCGGCAAGCGCGCCGCGCGCCAGATAGGCGCCGCCCGCCGCCAGCGAGATCAGCCGCAGATACGGCGTCGCGCCGGCCAGCGCCGCGTCCGAGCGGCCGTCTGCGAGCAGCCCTTGCAGGAAGCGCGTCGCCTGGCTGAGATCGTCGAGCGCCTGGTCGAGGCCATCGGCGGTGCGGCCAAAACCTTGAAGGTTCGAGGTCCGCGCTTGATTGGCGACGGCTTTCAGTTCGGCGATGTAGCCATGCACATGCTCGCCGCCGCCAAGCGGCAGCTTGCGCGCCACCAGGTCTATCGCCTGGATGCCGTTGGTGCCTTCGTAGATCGGCGCGATGCGCGCGTCGCGATAAAGTGCTGCCGCACCGGTCGCCTCGATGTATCCCATGCCGCCATGAACCTGCAGCCCGAGCGAGGCGACCTCGACGCCGACATCGGTGGAAAAGGCCTTGGCCAGCGGCGTCAGCAGATTGGCGCGCTCCTGCCAATGGATGGCTTCATCGCCGACGGATACGCGCGCGTGGTCAATGGCGTGCGCGCAGCAATAGCTGATGGCGCGCGCAATCTGGGTCAGCGCCTTCATGGTCAGGAGATTGCGCTGCACGTCGGGGTGATGGACGATCGGCGTCATGGCGTTGCCATCATAGCTCGCGGCCTTGCCTTGCCGGCGTTCATTGGCGTAGGCGAGCGCCTTCTGCGTGGCCGTTTCGGCGACCGCAACGCCCTGCATGCCGACGGCGAGCCGCGCATTGTTCATCATGGTGAACATGCAGGCGAGGCCCCTGTTTTCCTCGCCGATCAGCCAGCCGATCGCGCCGGGGGCGGTCCCTTCGAAACCGTCGCCATAGATCATGGTGCAGGTCGGCGAGGCGTGGATGCCCAATTTGTGCTCCAGCCCGGAGCAGAAGACGTCGTTGCGTGCGCCAAGCGCGCCATCATCGCCGACCAGGAATTTCGGCACCAGGAACAGCGAAAGGCCGCGCGTGCCGGCCGGCGCGTCCGGCAGCCGCGCCAGCACCAGATGGATGATGTTGTCGGTAAGATCGTGCTCGCCATAGGTGATGAAAATCTTCTGGCCGAAGATGCGGTAGGTGCCGTCGCCGGCCGGCTCGGCGCGGGCGCGCAAGGCATTCAGATCCGAGCCCGCCTGCGACTCGGTCAGGTTCATCGTGCCCATCCATTCGCCTGAGACGAGCTTTTCCAGGTATTTGGCCTTCAGCGCCGGTGAAGCATGCTTGTCGAGCGCCTCGACCGCGCCCATGGTCAGCGTCGGGCCGATGCCGAAGGCCATGGCGGCGGAGTTCCACATTTCGAGCGCGGCGACGCCCAGCATGGTCGGCAGCGCCTGGCCGCCGAACTCCTCCGGCGCTGACAGCGCGTTCCAGCCGCCGTCGATCCAGCGGCGATAAAGTTCCTTCCAGCCGGGCGGCATGGTGACGGCAGCGCCGCTCAGCACCGCGCCTTGTTCATCGCCGATCTTGTAGAGCGGCGCGACCTCTTCGCTGGCAAAGCGGCCGGCTTCCACCAGAATGGCGTCGACGAGGTCTTCGCCAAGGTCGCCAAAGGTGCCGGCGTCAAGCGCCGGCTTCAGGCCCGCCACATGCTTCAGCGTGAAGGCGATTTCCTCTACTGGTGCCCGGTACATGCCGCTCCTCCTCGGTCCGGCAGGGAAACTTAATATCCGTGCCGACACAAAACCATTCGCTTTTGGGTCGCCTCCCCCGCCTTCTTTTTACGTAAACGTCAAATTTTGTCACGCAGATTTTGCAATTGGAACTGTTCACGCTAAAATCGGCAAAAAGCCGGACAAGTCGACCGGCGACAGCTCAAGAATACCGGATCGGACCGCCCGTGCTCGCCAGACCTGACGCTTATCGCTGCATCGAGTGCGGCCTGCCCTATCGAGCGACAGGTTTTTGGCACCATCGGGGCAAGATCGAGGACGGCGCCGCCTATTGGTCGGATCGCGGCATCCTGTGTTCGCCGCAATGCTCGCTGGCCCATCACCGCAAGCGCCAGGCTGAGGGGACGCTGCCGCAAGCGCCCGCGCCCGACCCGTTCCACCCGCTCGCCCTCCGTTGATGACCAGCAAAGCCATCCCCGGCACGATTGCGGCGGTCGCCGCGGGCCGCCGAAAGTATTTCCTTAACCATGGCGGTTCAGGATCAAGCTTTGGCCAGCAAGGATCTGCTGTTTGAAGCCGCCGGCGCACCCTCTTCGCCGCCCAGGACTCCTCGCCGTCGCGACCGCGACGGCAATGGCGTTGGCGCCGGCACAAGCCTCGGACTTCTCCGCGCCCTGGAAGAAGACCGACCGGGCGCTGGTGATCGACGCCTACGAATACAATCCCATCGATTGGACCGAGCTTGCCACCGACAAGCGCATCGTCGGCTTCATCAACAAGGCGTCCGACGGGATGCCGCCAGCGTATTTCTGTTTCGGCGACGAGACCGCGACGCGGCTCTGCAAGGCGCTGTGGAAGCGCCATGCGGTAGCACAGGAACTGTTCCAGACGCGCAAGGTGGTGGCCAAGGCGCTCGGCCTGAAATGGGGCGCTTATCACCTCGCCCGACCCGGCAACCCAGTGGGACAGGCCAATAATTTCATCAATTTCGCGAAACCTGGTCCGGACGACCTGCTCGCCCTCGACATCGAGGATGACGACCCGACGAAATGGATGTCGCTCGAGGATGCAGAGGAATTCGTGCGCCATGTGCATCGGCGGATTGGCCGTTTTCCAGTGCTCTATACCAACGGCAAAACCGCCAAGCACATCGCCGACAACAAGTACAAATATCGGCTGCTGTCGCGGCTGCCGCTCTGGTATGCGCGCTACAAGCCCGATATCGGCGTGCATTTTCCGATGGGCAACTGGCAAGGCTACGCACTCTGGCAGTTTTCGGCAAAAGCCAATTGCGGCCGGTTCCGCTGCCCCTATCGGGTGGCTGGCACGCCGAACGACATCGACGTCAATGTCGCACCGATGGATGCCGCCGCGTTGCGCGCGCAATGGCCGTTCGGCGGCCTGATCGACGCGCAGCCGGATTACCTCGCCTCGATACCGCTGCCTCTCTCGCGGGCGGCCGGCCTTGCCGGCAATGTCACCCTTACCTATGCGACCGTGTCGCCACCGCCGAGCTTCACCGAAATGGTCGCCATGTTCAGCGCGGGCTGGTCCAAGTTCCGCGGCAGCTTGCAAATGCCTGCCGTAGGGACAGCGCTGCGTCTTCCGCGCCGGATCGCCGACTATCTGGGGTGGCTGCGAAAGGAAAAGCCCTCCGCATCGGCCGTTGAAGCCGCACCTACCGATCCGGTCAGCACTGCGTCGACCGAGTTGGATCGCCGCCCCCGCTAATCTTGCCCCCGCTAATCTTGTACGTCAGCGCGCCTGCTCGCGGGCAACGGCCTGCCAGCCGATGTCGCGGCGGCAAAAACCTTGCGGCCAATCGATCCGGTCGACCGCGGCGTAGGCTCGTCGCTGCGCCTCGCCGACCGTGCCGCCGGTCGCCGTGACACCGAGCACACGGCCGCCATTGGCGACCAGCCCGCCGCTGTCGATGGCGGTGCCGGCATGAAAGATCTCGACGCCATCGTCCGCGGCCTGTTCGACGCCTTGGATGACTGAGCCCTTTTCCGGCGTGCCGGGGTAACCCCTTGCCGCCATCACCACGGTGAGCGCCGCCTCGTTGCGCCAGCGCACCGAGGTATGTGCAAGCTGGCCGTCGGCGGCAGCGTTGAGCAGGACCAGCAGATCGTCCTTCAGCCGCATCATCAGCACCTGGCATTCCGGGTCGCCGAAGCGGGTGTTGTATTCGATCAGCTTCGGCCCCTCGCCTGATATCATCAGCCCGGCAAACAGCACGCCCGATAACGGCGCGCCAAGCTCGGCCATGCCGCGCATGGTCGGCTCGACGATCTCGCGCATGGTGCGGTCGATCATCTCCGGCGTCATCACCGGGGCCGGCGAATAGGCCCCCATGCCGCCGGTGTTCGGGCCGACGTCGCCGTCACTGAGGCGCTTGTGGTCCTGCGCGGTGCCGAATGGCAGCGCGGTGGCGCCGTCGCACAGGCAAAAGAAGCTCGCCTCCTCGCCGGTGAGAAACTCCTCGACCACCACCTCCGCGCCGGCCTGTCCGAAGGACCCGTCGAAACAGGCATCGAGCGCTGCCAGCGCCTCGGCCAAATTCATGGCGACGGTAACGCCCTTGCCGGCGGCGAGGCCGTCGGCCTTGATGACGATCGGCGCGCCCATCTTTTCGACATAGGCCCTGGCCGACGCCAGGTCGCCGAAACGGCCATAGGCGGCGGTCGGGATGTCGTATTTCGCGCAAAGATCCTTGGTGAAACCCTTCGAGCCTTCCAGCCGCGCCGCCGCCCTGGACGGGCCGAAGACGCGAATGTTTTCAGCGCGGAGGTCGTCTGCAATGCCGGCGACCAGCGGCCCTTCCGGCCCGACCACGACGAGGTCGACCTTCTTCTCCGTGCAGAACCGGGCCACCGCCGCATGATCGGCAATGTCGAGCGTCACCAGTTCGGCTTCGCGGCCGATGCCGGGGTTGCCGGGCGCCGCGTAGAGCTTGGTCAGCAGCGGCGAGGCCGCGATCTTCCAGGCCAAGGCATGTTCGCGGCCGCCGGAGCCGATCAACAATACGCGCATGCCCAGGTCCCTTGCCATTCCACGATCAGGACTGCGCTATTGCGCCCCGTACGATGGGTCAAGACATTTGGCAGACTTTGAGCGCAATTCCACACGGGAACGGGGAATGGTTCGGCCCGCTTGACGCTTGACGGCGTTCGCCGCTGCTGCCACTTCAGCACGATGGAACCCATCCAGTCGAAAGCAGCCCAGGGCCGCGTCGCCGATGCGCCGAGCGGCCACTGGGTCTACCGCATTCTGCCACGCTGGCTGTGGCCTCATGCGCAGCTTGCCCGGTGGGACCGGCCGATCGGCTGGCAGTTGCTGCTGTGGCCGTGCTGGTGGTCGGCAGCCCTTGCCGCGAGTGCCCATCCACGCCCTGCTGATCCCCTGCTCTCGCTGCTGCCGGCGCCATGGTATCTCGTGCTGTTCCTGATCGGCGCCGTCGCCATGCGCGGCGCCGGCTGCACCTACAACGACCTGGTCGACCAGGACATCGACAACCAGGTGGAACGCACGCGCTCGCGGCCGCTGCCGGCGGGAAAGGTCACGCGCCGGCAGGCCTGGGCGTTTCTCGTAGTCCAGGCACTGGTTGGACTCGCTGTGCTTCTGCAGTTCAACAGCTTTGCCGTCCTGCTCGGCATCGGCTCGCTCGCCGTCGTCGCCATCTACCCGTTCATGAAGCGATTCACCAATTGGCCGCAACTGGTTCTCGGCCTTGCCTTTTCCTGGGGTGCGCTGATGGGATGGGCGGTCGAGTTCGGCAATCTCGATGGCCCGGCCGTCATGCTCTATATCGGCTCGATCCTGTGGGTGATCGGCTACGACACGATCTATGCGCATCAGGACAAGGAAGACGACGCCATCGTCGGCGTGCGCTCGACTGCACGACTGTTCGGCGACAACACCAAGACCTGGCTCGTCGGGTTTTATAGCGGAGCGCTGGTCTGCTTCGCCATCGCCTTCGCGGCGGCGCAGGCGCCGGTGCCGGCGCTGGCCGGGTTGGTCGCGGCCGGCGCCCATATGGCGCGGCAGATCACCGTGCTCGACATCGACGATCCCGACCAGTGCATGCTTCTGTTCAGGTCGAACAACCAGGTCGGCTGGCTGGTCTTCCTCGGCCTGATCGGCGGTGCGCTATGGGTGGCGCTGAAGCCGCTGGTGTAGCGGCTTTTTTCCTTCTCCCCTTGTGGGAGAAGGGAAAGCGCTCGCTCTATTCGTCGCGCGAAATAATCTCCTGGCCGCCGATCACCAGCCTGAGGCCGAGGGCGCCGGCCCTGCGGCGGGCGAGGAAGCGCGGACGACGCATGGTCGAAAGCCGACCCCTGCGGCGGTCCTGCGCTGGCAATGTCTTGATGGCGACGCCAAGCGATTCCTCCAGGGTGCGGGCGATGCCGTCGGATTCGATCAGAAGCATCGGCAGACGGTAGGCATCGGCCCAGGCGCGCCAGTCGGCGGCGACATCCTCGAGATCGTCGGCCACCAGCAGCGGCACCGACAGCATCGGATCATTGTGCAGAAGCTCCAGCGTCACCGTGACATTGCCGTCCGGGTCCTCCATTGCGCGGGCTGCCACGCCACGAAACGCATTGGCGGGCAGAGCGATGAACGCCGGCAGGCCGCTCATCTCCAGCACGCGGCGAATGACGGCGCCACGATGGTCGATGGTGAAGGTAACGTCGCCATAGTCGTCGCGCGTCGCGTAGCTCACCACCTGCGGCAGGCGGAGTGGGTCGAGGCGCATATTGCGCCCAGCCCAGACTGGCTTCAGTCCAGTGTTCATATCGTGCCTTTCCTGTCTCTCCTGAGAGCCGGTCTTCCGGTTCTCCGGGCCGGTTTTTCCAGCCTCGTTGTGGGGAAACATTAGCGCGGGCTTCTTATCGCAGCGCTTAAGAAAGTCGGTTAAATTTTGCTGATCTCGAGGCGATGGTTATCGGAATGCAACCATTCACAAGACGGCGAAAGGATCAGATAACCTTACCGGGATTCATGATGCCGGCCGGGTCGAAGGCCGTCTTCACCCTGCGCATCAGCTCGATCGCCATCGGCGGCGCCGTCGCGATCAATTCATCCCGCTTCAGCTGGCCGATGCCGTGCTCGGCCGAGATCGAGCCGTGAAGGCTGCGCACGACATCGTGCACGGCCTTGTTCATGGCGTGATAGAGCCGGAGAAACGCTTCGTCATCGCCACCGATCGGCCGGGAGATGTTGTAGTGGAGATTGCCGTCGCCCATGTGGCCGAAACACACCTCGCGCGCACCGGGGCTGACCGCTTGAACGGCGCCGGCTGCCTTTTCGATGAATTGCGGGATGGCCGCCACCGGCACAGAAATGTCGTGCTTGATCGAGGCGCCTTCGGGCTTCTGCGCCTCGGGCAGCAGCTCGCGGAAACTCCAGAAGGCATCGCCCTGCGCGATGCTCGCCGCAATCACCGCATCGCTGACGATCTCCTGCTCGAGGCCGGCTGAGAGCACCTCCTCGATGAGGGCCCTCGCATCCTCAGCCGAGCGACTCGAAGAGATCTGCATCAGCACATACCATGGCCAATCGCCGGACAGCGGCCGCACGACGCCTGGCGCGTGCAGCAGCGTAAAATCGTAGGGCCTCTGGCCGATCAGCTCGAAAGCAGTGAGCGCCGCACCGGCGCGATCCATCGCCAGGCTGAACAGCGACAGTGCCGCCTCAGGTGACGACAGGCCTGCAAAGGCCACCTCGCGCCCCTTGGGCTTTGGGAAAAGCTTGAGCACGGCGGCGGTGATGACGCCGAGCGTGCCTTCCGCACCGATGAACAGGTTTTTTAGATCGTAACCGGTGTTGTCCTTCTTCAGCTTGCGCAGATCGTCGAACACCTCGCCGGTCGGCAGCACCACCTCGACGCCGAGGCACAGCTCGCGCGCATTGCCATAAGCGAGAACGCCGGTGCCGCCGGCATTGGAAGAGAGATTGCCGCCGATCTGGCAGGAGCCTTGCGCGGCAAGCGACAGCGGAAACAGCCGGTCGGCGGCATCGGCCGCTTCCTGCAGCGTCTGCAGGATGACCCCGGCCTCGACGGTGACCGTGTTGGACAGGACGTCGATCTCGCGGATGCGGTTCAGCCGCGACAGCGACAGCACGATCTGGCGGCCGGTCGTGTCCGGGACCTGCGCGCCGACCAGCCCGGTGTTGCCGCTTTGCGGCACGACCGGCGTTCCCGTCTCGGTTGCCAGCTGCATGATGCGGCTGACCTCGTCGACGCTGCCGGGCCTCAGCACCAGCGCCGTCCGGCCATGCCACAGGCCGCGTCTCTCCGTGAGGTAAGGCGCGATATCCTGCTGGTCGCGAAGCGCATATTTATCGCCGACGATTGCCGCAAAGCGGTCGATGAGGGCGGGGTCGATATCCCGGGAGATGTCGTTCATGGATGGGAAACTATGGTGCTCCATCGATCTTGTCACGAGGGGCGGCGGCGCGCGAAAGCCGGTCGTTGATCGCCTCGCCCAGCCCGTCGGAGGGGATCGGCTCGACGGCGATTGTCTTGGCGCCGCTGCGATCGAGATCCTGCATGTGGGCAAAGAGGTTGGCCGCGGCCTCGCGCAGGTCGCCGGTTGCGGACAGGTTGCGCAAGGCGGCGGCGCCCTGCCAGCCTTCTGCGCGACGCGGGCCGAACGCCAGCAAGGCTTCGCCGTTTGCGACTTTTGCGGCGTTGACCCGCACCGCAGCAACCGGCGCGTAATGCGAGGCGAGCATGCCCGGCGCCTCGATGCCCGCCGCGCCGCGCCGCAGCTTCATGCCGGCGGCCGCTTCGATCTCTTCGGCGGCAATGCCGCCCGGCCGCAGCAGCTGCAGCTTTTCGCCCTCTATCTTCACGATTGTCGATTCGACCCCGACCGACGTCGCGCCGCCATCGATCACCAGCTTGATTTTTGGACCGAGATCGGCGGCCACGGCCTCCGCCGTCGTCGGGCTGATCCTGCCTGAGGAATTGGCGCTGGGCGCTGCAAGCGGGCGTCCGATCCTGGCGATCAGTTGGCCGCCAAAGCCTTTCGGCATGCGCAGCGCGATGGTATCGAGCCCGGCGGTGACCAGCGGATGAATGCCGTTGCCGGGCCGCTGCGGCAGCACCAGCGTCAGCGGTCCCGGCCAGAATGTCTGCGCCAGCCTTTTCGACACGGGATCGAACAGCGCGATGCGCTCAGCCATCGCCAGATCGGCGACATGGGCGATCAGCGGATTGAAGCGCGGCCGGCCCTTCACCTCGAAGATGCGCGCCACGCCAACGCCATTGGTGGCGTCGGCGGCCAGCCCGTAGACGGTTTCGGTCGGAATGGCGACGACATCGCCGCCTTCGAGCAGCGCCAGCGCCCGCTCCATCGCCTCGCCGGCGGCAAGTATCTTAGCCACTCTCATCACCTCACAGATGTGGGTGCGTAATACGGTGACGTTCACGGGGCAAGTCCGGCGGAAGCGAATTGCCAATCGCTAAAATGCTGGCTTTCCTGGCAAGCCCGCATCAATTTCCGGACGCTATGGTGCCGGCTTGTTGGGCAAGGGGAACTATCATGGTCTGGGTGCGTATTTTGGGGGCGCTTGGCCTCACTCTGGCGGCGGGCACAGCACAGGCTTCGTCCTTCGTTGTTCCCGGTGCACCATCCTCGACGCCGTCCGTCATCAGCCTCGGTGCGCCTGAACCGGCGAAGGTGGCTGGCAACTCCTCGACGCCATCGATCGTGGCGCTCGGCGAACCAGTGCCCGATGTCACCTATGAAAAAGTTTCTGCGATCCCGAGCCAGCCCAAGCCCAAGCATGATTTCACGCAAAGCCCGATGATCATTCGCGGCGGCATCGTTGGTGACGCCTTCACAAAGCCGGCGCCCAGCCCCGCACCTGCTGCGGCAACTGCTGCCGCAGCGCCCCGGGCAGCTACAAAATCCGACAAAAAAACAACGGCAACGAACAGCCCGCCTGAGCCCGCAGCGCCGCAACCAACGCCCATCCCCGAGATCGACCAGGCCAGATAGCCGTTCGCAGCCAGGACGACGCTCGCCTGAACTGCCAAGCCTCAGCCGGCGATCTTCGAGAAATCCGCGACCTGGTCGGTCGCTGCCCGGATGCGCGCCAGCAACGCCAGGCGGTTGGCGCGCACGGCCTGGTCCTCATCATTCACAAGAACGCGTTCGAAGAATGAATCAACCGGTTCACGCAACGCGCTAAGCGCCAGCATGGCGGCGGAAAAGTCTTCGTTGTGAATCGCTTGGCCGGCTTCCTTCTCGGCCTGATTCACCGCGGCAAACAGCGATTTCTCGGCATCTTCCCTGAACAGAGCCGGCTCAACATGTTCGGCGATCGTCGTTTTCTTCTTCTCCTCGGCGGCCAGAATGTTGGCCGCGCGCTTGGTGCCGGCAAGCAGGTTCTTGCCGTCCTCGGTGTCTAGGAAAGAGCCTAGGGCTTTGACACGACGGACGATTTGCAGGAGATCGTCGTTGGACGATTGGCCAATCTCCCCCCTTGAGGGGGAGATGCCCGGCAGGGCAGAGGGGGGTGCCTCGCGCTGAGATGTCGGCGGGACAGCGCCCCCCTCTGTCGCCTTCAGCGACATCTCCCCCTCAAGGGGGGAGATCGGGCGCGAGCCCGCTGCCAACACCGCATCGATCAGATCATGCCGCGCGCCCTGGTCGCGGAGATAGACCTTTAGGCGGTCGTGGAAGAAGGACAGGAGGTCGGCGCTAAAGGGCCGTCCGGACGCAAGATAGTTCGCCATCTGGTAAGCGCGGTCGAAGAGAGATGTCAGCACAAGCCGGACACGATTCTCGACCAAAATCCTGATCACTCCCAGCGCCGCCCTCCTCAGCGCATAGGGGTCTTTCGACCCGGTCGGCTTTTCGTCGATCGCCCAGAACCCGACCAGCATGTCGAGCTTGTCGGCGAGCGCTACGGCCACCGATACCGGATCGGTCGGCACGCGGTCCGACGGGCCCTGCGGCTTATAGTGCTCCTCGACGGCGGCGGCGACCGAGGGATGCTCTCCCTGCAGCAGCGCATATTTGCTGCCCATGGCGCCCTGCAATTCCGGGAACTCGCCGACCACCTCGGTGGTGAGGTCGGCCTTGGCCAGGACGGCAGCACGCTCGGCGCGCTCGCGGAGATATTTCTGCTCGACGTTCAGATCGTCGGCGGACAGAAGCTTGCCATCAAAGAAATTCGGCTGCTTCGACAACGTGTCAGCGATCTCGCCAGCCAGCCTCTTGATCCGCTCCAACCGCTCACCCTGCGTGCCGAGCTTGGCGTGGAAGGTGACGCCGAGATGGTCGAGGCGGGCCATGCGCTGGTCGAGCGGCTTCTTGAGATCGAGCCCGAACTTTTCCGCCGATGCCTGCAACTGGTCGAGGTCGGGCAAATCGCCCTGGTCGGTCTTCCAGAAATAGAGCGCGTCGGAAAGGCGGGCGCGTACCACCTTGCCGTTGCCGTGGGCGATCTCCTTGCCGCCGTCGCTGGCCTCGATGTTGGCGGTCAGGACGAAGCGGTTGGAAAGCTCCTCGCCGGCGCCCTGCGGCCGCGTCACAAAACACTTCTGGTTGGCGCGGATCGTCAGCCGGATCACCTCGGCCGGAATGGCGAGAAAGTCCTGCTCGAATTCGCCCATCAGCACGACCGGCCATTCGACCAGGCCTGACACTTCCTCAAGCAGCCCCTCGTCCTCGACAAGGTTGAGCCCGTTGGCGAAAGCGAGATTCCTTGCGTCGGCAAGGATGATCTGCTTGCGCCGGTCGGCGTCGAGCACAACCTTCGCCGCCTGCAGCTTGGCGGCATAGTCGTCAAAACGGCGCACGCCGATGGCGCCCGGCGCATGAAAACGATGGCCGTAGGTGATGTTGCCCGAGCGGATGCCGTCGATCTCGAAATCGACGACCACCGGCTCCTCGGTCTCCGGGCCGAAGGTGCAGAGGATGGACTGCAGCGGCCGCACCCAGCGCAACGATCCCGGTTTCGCCGAGGCCGGCCCCCAGCGCATCGATTTCGCCCATGGAAAGTCGCGGATGATGCCCGGCACCAGTTCGCCGATTATCGTCTCGGCCGCCCGGCCCGGCTTCGAGATATGGGCGACATAGAAGTCGCCCTTCTTCGGATCGGCGTGGACATGCGCCTCGGCGATCGAGGAAAGACCGGCCTTGCGCAGAAAACCCTGGACCGCCTGTTCAGGCGCCTTGGTCGAGGGTCCCTTGATCTCCTCGCTTATGTCCTTCGAGCGCGCGGTCACGCCGCGAATGTCGAGCGCCAGCCGGCGCGGCGTCCAATATTCGCGCGCCGCCTCATAGGTCAGCCCGGCCTCGACCAAACCGTCCGTCATCATCTTCTTCAGGTCGCCCGCCGCCTTGCGCTGCATGCGCGCGGGGATCTCTTCCGAACGGAGTTCTAAAAGCAGGTCGGGCATAAATTGTGCTCACGCGGCGAAATGGTCCAGGCGGCATAGCAACTCGGCTGGCCCCATGCAATCGGCGCATCCACGGACGTTTGCCAAAATATTCCGCTGTCTGTCGGGTCGAAGCGGGGTCGCCCGTCCTTGGGTCAAAGATCTCCATGAACCGAACGCAGCGCTGAAGCGACCAACGCTCAGGCAGAGAACTATTGGTTGAACGACCATGAAGACGGCATCGACATTCCTGCAGATCCTCGCGCTCAGCGCCTGCTTTGCGGCGCAGGCTCATGGCACGTTCACGATGCCTGGCGTTAGACAAGCGCTGCGGACAATGGCTGGCTCCAGCGGCCAAGGCGTATTGCCAATCAGCGCGTCAGTCGAAGTCGCGAATAGCCTCTGGGCCTAAGCCGCCAGCCCGCCCGCCTGCGTCAGCAAAAACGCCTCGCCGCAGGCTTTCGCCAGATTGCGCACCCGCAAGATGTAGCTCTGCCGCTCGGTGACCGAAATCACGCCGCGTGCGTCGAGCAGGTTGAAGACGTGGCTGGCCTTGATGCACTGGTCGTAGGCGGGAAATACCAGACGGTGGTTCCCCTCCCCCTTGAGGGGGTGGCCAGACGCGGGAGGAGTCGCTGGGGCCTTACTTGCGGTGCCTTCTGTGGCGACCCCCTCTGCCCGCTTGGCGGACATCTCCCCCTTGAGGGGGGAGATGGGCGCGCCGGCATCGAGCAGCGCCTTGCACTCGGCTTCGGCGTCCTCGAAATGCCGAAGCAGCATCGCGGTATTGGCGAATTCGAAATTGTGCCGCGAATACTCCTGCTCGGCCTGCAGGAAGACCTCGCCATAGGTCACCTTATCGGCGCCGTCGCGGCCGTTGAAGTTGAGGTGGTAGACATTGTCGACGCCCTGCACATACATGGCCAGCCGCTCCAGCCCGTAGGTGAGCTCGCCCGCCACCGGCGCGCATTCGATGCCGCAGACCTGCTGGAAATAGGTGAACTGCGACACTTCCATGCCGTCGCACCAGCACTCCCAGCCCAGCCCCCAGGCGCCGAGCGTCGGGCTTTCCCAGTCGTCCTCGACGAAGCGGATGTCATGCAGAAGCGGATCGACGCCGATGGCCGCCAGCGAGCCGAGATAAAGTTCCTGCAGATTGGGCGGGTTCGGCTTCAGGATCACCTGGTACTGGTAATAGTGCTGCAGCCGGTTCGGGTTCTCGCCGTAGCGCCCGTCCTTGGGCCGGCGCGAAGGCTGCACATAGGCCGCGTTCCAGCGCTTTGGCCCGAGCGCGCGCAGCGTCGTCGCCGGGTGGAACGTGCCGGCGCCGACTTCCATGTCATAGGGCTGGAGAACGACGCAGCCATAATCCGCCCAGTAGTTATGCAAAGTCAGGATCAGCCCCTGGAACGAGCGGCTGGGATGCATATGGGCTGGGATATCAACTGTCACGGCGGCCTCGACGGGAAAGGCGGGGATGCGGCCCTCCCTAGAGCGCCCACCGGCAAGCGTCAAGGCAAGGGGCCGGCCGCAGCCAGGGCAATCGGGTGAGTTAACGCGTGACATACGGCGCAAGTGAAATCGTCGACACGCCGAAACGGCAGGGACGTGGCGGCCTGATCGTGGCCCTTCCTGGGAGCCAGAGATGAGAGCGCCCAGCGATCAGTCCCGCGCCTCAGCCGTCGGCGGCTCTCTTGTGTGGTATCATTCGGCAGGGCGTCCAGCACCCTGAGGAGACAAAGTCATGGATTCCCAAGGGATGGCTCAGATGTCCTCCGTCGATTCTCTTGCAGCGAGTTTATTGTCGGCAACATTGATGTTCGATCGGGCGTCGTTGCTGGCGCTCGAGGCTTTAGCTGCCGAATCCGACCGTCGGGTCCTGAGACGCGGTGAGGTTCTGGTTCGCGAAGGCGATGCGTCGGACAGGTTTTTCATCGTGCTGTCTGGACGCTTTACGGTACACAAAGGAGATTCGACTGGCTCGGTCGCCGAGATCGCGCAGGGTGAACTCATCGGTGAAATCGGTTTCTTCGCGGGACTACCCCGCATGGCCACTGTCCTTGCAGCGCGCGATTCGATCGTCCTTGAAATCGGTCGCAATCATTTCGAGAAGGCGGCCGAGACTTTGCCGAGCCTGAGAGAGGCGGTCACGGTATTTCTGGCGCGCCGGTTTGCCACCCAATCTCCCAGTTCGTCGCGTCTCAAGGAACCTGCCAAGATCCGAACGCTTGCGATCATTGCAGCCGGCGGAAGTCGCATCTCACCGGTGTTCATCCAGCACCTGCGGCAAGCGTTCGGCGCGGCCACGCGCGCTCGGTTCGTTTCCCGGCTTGACATCCAAGCGAAGTTCCCAGGTTTTCCGATCGACGACCAGCCGATCCTTAACTGGTTGAACGAACTCGAGGCGGAAGCCCAATTCATCGTCTATGTTGCCGATGAGGAACCTAATGAATGGACCCAAGTCTGCATTCGCCAGGCCGATACCGTCTTGTTGCTGGCCAACGCATCCTGCTCGCCTCGTCTGAACCCATCTGAGGAACTGACGCTATCGATCCATCCGCCATCGACCAGTCGGCTTGTCCTAATTCACGACACTCGCTCGGCTGCGGTCTCCGGTACCTCTGCATGGCTCGATGAGCGACCCTATGTTGACCAGCATCATCATGTTGCGCTGGACGACGCGTCTGATTTCCAGCGCCTGGTCCGATTTATTTCGGGCAAGGCACTGGGCTTCGTGGCGGCAGGGGGTGGGTCCCTCGGCAGCGCTCATTTGGGCGTCTACAAGGCTTTCGTTGAGGCGGGCGCTTGCTTCGACTATCTCGGCGGGACAAGTTCCGGCGCGGCGATGATGGCCGGCTTCGCAAGAGGCTTGGATGCCGACCAGATCGACCGAGGCACCCACAACATATTTATCAAGAGCCGGGCGTTTCGCCGTCCCACCTTGCCGCATTTCGCGCTTCTGGATCACAAAGCGTTTGATCGGGCCCTTCGGCTGGAATACGGCGACGTTCTGATCGAGGATCTTTGGCTTCCGTTCTTTGCGCTTTCGACCAATCTGAGCAGCCGTCAGCCCCATGTCCACCGTCGTGGAAAGCTTTGGCACGCCGTTCGGGCGTCCGGCTCCATCCCGGGCGTCCTGCCGCCGTTCTTTACGGATGACGGCGATATGCTGGTGGACGGCGCTATCATGAACAATTTGCCGCTGGAGCAGATGAAGGAGCTCAAGACCGGACCCAATGTCATCGTTACCTTCGGGTCGAGTGCACCGCAGAAATACGACATAGACTATGACCGTATCCCCGGAGCTTCCGAACTGGCAATGGCCTTGCTGAACCCTTTCGGTCGTGCCCGCTTGCCTCGGGTTCCCAGCATCCTTCAGGTCATTGACATGAGCATGCTGGCACACCGGCCACAGGACATTGCCGTCGGCGAAGAGGATATCCTGGTCTGTCCGGAGGTTCCGAACACGATCAGCTTCATGGATTGGAGTCGGCATTCCGAGTTGTTTTCGGATGCCTACGACCGTACGACCCGATGGATCGAGGAACAGAACGACTCAGGGCTCCGAGCGGTGCTCGGCACCGCGCACGATTAGCATGGCTTATAGTCCAGACCCTTAGCGACAGCGGCGACGAGCCCCGCATAATCGAATTCAGAAGTATTCAGCCCTTTGGCGCAGTCGTCGGTTCGGGCTTGACCTTCGGGGTTTCCTGCGCCGTGTTGGATTCGATCGGCGGCAGGCCCTTCAGCAGTTTCTGCTGCAAGGCGGCGAGCACGCCGGGATCCGGCTTGAGGTCGCGAGCCTGGTTCCACTGGAAGGTGGCTTCCAATTTGCGGCCGACGCGCCAATAGGCATCGCCAAGGTGATCGTTGAGCACCGGATCTTCCGGCTTCAACGAAACGGCACGTTCCAATTCGCGCACGGCATCGTCGAATCGGCCAAGGCGGAAATAGGCCCAGCCCAGCGAATCGACGATGTAGCCGTCGCTCGGCCTGAGCTCGACGGCCTTCTGGATCATCTGAAGGCCTTCCTCGAGGTT
The DNA here is from genome assembly GCF_055811435.1 of Mesorhizobium sp. WSM4837. Classification (NCBI taxonomy): domain Bacteria; kingdom Pseudomonadati; phylum Pseudomonadota; class Alphaproteobacteria; order Hyphomicrobiales; family Phyllobacteriaceae; genus Mesorhizobium; species Mesorhizobium sp. WSM4837. The sequence continues at coordinate 33,277 of NZ_JBVVQE010000003.1, read as the reverse complement.
GGTGTTCATGTCCACCCAGGAATAGCCAAGATAGTTCAGAACCTGCGGCTGGTCGGGGAACAATTCCAGCGCCTTGCGGAAATTCGGCTCGGCCTTCGGCCACTCCTTCAGTCGCTCATAGGCGATGCCGCGCTGGTAGAAAATGTTCCAATCGGCGCGGGTCGGGGCCTTCAGCATCGCCACCGCCTTGTCATAGAGACCGGCCGCGGAGCGGAAATCCTCCTTCGAGGCATAGACGCCACCGAGCGCCTGATAGGCGCGCATGTCGTCGGGACGCGCTTCGACGAGGGCCTTCAGATGGGCGATGGCCTCGTCATAGCGGTCGAGATCTGCAAGGTTGAGGCCGAGCTGCAGTTCCGACAGCGTCTTCAGCGGCGAACCGGCCGGGATGCGGCGATAGAAGGCGATGGCGCCCTCGCCGTCCTTCAACTGCTCGGAGACGGCGGCGAGTTGGACGAGGGCCGCGTCGCTGTCGGGCCTTAGTGCCAGGGCGTATTGCAGATAGAGGCGGACGAACGGCTCACCACCGCCGCGATTGAGCGCGGTGGCGAGATCGAGCAGAATTTCCGAGGCGCCGTCGGACGGGCCGGCAACGAAGGGTTCGATCTTCTCGCCCTTGGCGATCCTGTCGCGAAGCGCCGATATCTCGACCTTGCCAGGTGCAAATGCCTCGGCCTGATCGAGCACGGACAGCGCCTTGTCCTTGTCACCCTTGCGGGCAAGGAAGGAGGCATAGGCCTGCGAGTTGCGCATCCAGGTTTCGGGCGCGGCGGCGCCGGTCGCGGTGTCCTGCAAGGTGGCGGCGTAGATCGCATCCGCCTTTTCGGGCAGGCCCGAGGCATCGGCGATAAGCCCGCGATGGAAGGATTTGAACAGGCCGAACCAGTCCGGGCCCTGCAGCTTTTCGATCGAGGCCATGGCCTCGCCGGGGTCGCCGGCGCCCTGCTTGGCCCAGCCGGTCATGACGCCGGAGATCAGCCGGTCGAGATCGGATTCGAGCGAAAGCTTGAGCCAGTATTCGGCCTTGGAAAAGTCCTTCTTGTGAAAGGAACCGACGGCCAGCGCCAGGCGCGAGAACCGCTCGACGTCGGGAACCGTTTTGAGCTTGTCGGCATAGACCAAGGATTCTTCGAAGCGCCCCTGGGCGATCAGCGACAGCATCAGGCTTTGCTGCAACGAGGTGTCACCGGGAGCGAAGGCGAGCGCCTGCTTGTAGTAGGCGATGGCGCTGTCGAGATCATTGTCGCCTTCGGCGACCCGCGCGGCAAGATAGGCCCCCGAGAACGACGTGATATTGACTGGCTCGGTGGTCTCTTTGGCATAGGCGGGCAGACCGGAGACCGCCATGCCCGTCACAATTGCCAGCCCTGTCAGCCAGCGCGCACATCCTTGCCGCATCATATCCCTTTCAGTCGAAGCCATACCCGCGTCAGCGGGATCGCCGTTGACTCGATCTTTTCCACGTTAAGCATGGCCTTTTTGGGGTGAGGCTTCAACCCGGCCCGAATTCACAATCGGGTAATGCTATCAAAAACAACGCGGAAAGGCGCCAAATTGCGACCGTCGACCGCGATTTGCCGGCCTGACGCGCTGCCGGCCTGTCCTGCTGCAGCATCGGCGCCGCGATGCCGTAAGCGATCCGTAAGCGGCGGGCGTCGATAGTTTCCGCAGCGGAATGATGCGTGGAACCGTGCAGATGGATGCCGTTGCTTCGCCCAGGAAGATGCCGATGCTGGAAATGCCGCAGGGCCAGCAGGCCTTCGCCATTGTCGATCGAATCTACGAAGCGTCGTTCGCGGCCGAGCTGTGGCCGGAGGTATTGGCGGCGGCAAGCGCGATCTCCCGCTCGGCAAACGGCGCGATCTTTGTAGTCAGCGATCATTCGCCGGTCCGCGCCATCACCGAAACGCATCTCCAGCCCTTGCTCGATGAGTTCACGAAGGGGGATACTTGGCGGTTTTCCGAGAGCGTGAAGCGCTTGTGCGCCGCGCAGCCAGCAAGCTTTGTGCGGGTCGACAATTTCATCACCTGCGAGGAGATCGAGCGCGATCCCGTTCGCAAAAGTGCCACCGCGTTCGGCATCGGGCCGCATCTATGCACAGCCATTCCCATGCCTGGCGGCGAGCTTGTCCTTTTTGTCTTCCAGCGGTGGCTGAAGGACGGGAGTTATGACCAGGCCGCAATCGATCTGTTGAACGGACTGCGTCCGCACCTCGCACGGGCCGGCCTCGTCGCCGGGCGCCTGGGTCTGGAACGGGCCAGGACCGCCGTATCCATTCTCCGGGAAATCGGGCTGCCGGCCGCAATCATGAGTGGATCGGGCCGTGTGCTGACGGCCAATCCGCTTTTCGAAGGCATGGCGGACGTCTTCCTTCCCACAGCCCATGGTGGCATGGCGATTGCCGATCAAACTGCAAACGCGCTTTTCCAGCAGGCCATCGCGCAGAACCGGGATAACCGCGTCGTGCGGTCCATCCCGGTTGCGGCCATCAAAGGGCGGCCCGCGCTGGTCATTCAGCTGTTGCCGCTGCGCCGCGCCGCGCACGACATTTTTTCGGGTGCGGATGTATTGGTTGTCGCAACCACGGTCGGTACCGGCGCAACTGTTCCGTCGCCCAATGTGCTTTCAGGCCTCTTCGACCTGACGCCGGCGGAAGCCCGGCTCGCCGTCGAGCTGGCCTCCGGCCATTCGGTGCAGGAGGCGGCCATGGAAATCGGCATCGCCGTCAAATCGGCCCGCACCTATCTCGAGCGAATCTTCCGGAAAACCGAAACCAGCCGTCAGAGCGAGCTCGTGGCGTTGCTGAAGAGCGCGTGGTCATTTTCATGACCCCGACAGTTTGCCGGGCGCGCTGACCGTCACGGAGCCCTGCCCTGCTTGCTAACCATGCTGCTGCGGAACGAGCATGATTTCACCGCCGCAATTCCGGGAAGACCAAAACACGGGCCGGCGCCGTGCCGGCCAAATGTCGGCGATGTCTTTCAGTTCACCCGGCTGATGCAGAAATCGATGACGTCGAGCAGCGCCGATTTCTGCGACGTCGCTTCAAGCGGCGCCAGCGCGTCGCGGGCGATCTCGCCGAAATGGCCGGCGCGCCCGATGGTGTCGGCGATAGCGCCGTGTCGGGTCATCAACCCGATTGCCTTTTCCAGCCCGGCGTCATCGGTGACATTGTCCTCGATGGCGCGCTTCCAGAAGCTGCGTTCGGCCTTGGTGCCGCGCCGGTAGGCGAGGATCACCGGCAGCGTCACCTTGCCTTCGCGAAAGTCGTCGCCGACATTCTTGCCCAGATCCTTGCTGGTGCCGCCATAATCCAGCGCATCGTCGATCAGCTGGAAGGCAAGGCCGAGATTCATGCCATAGGAGCGCAGCGCCGCGCGATCGTTTCGCGTCGCCTGGGCGATGACCGGACCGACCTCGGCGGCGGCCGAGAACAGGGCAGCGGTCTTGGCCTTGATCACCGCGAAATGCTCATCCTCCGTGGTTTCGAGGTTCTTGGCGGCGGCGAGCTGCATCACCTCGCCCTCGGCAATGATCGAGGCAGCGCTGGACAGGATGTCGAGCGCTTCCAGCGAACCGACATCGACCATCATGCGGAAAGCCTGGCCGAGCAGGAAATCGCCGACCAGCACACTCGCCTGGTTGCCCCAGATCATGCGGGCGGTCTTCTTGCCGCGCCGCATGCCGCTCTCGTCGACGACATCGTCGTGGAGGAGCGTGGCGGTGTGCATGAACTCGACTGATGTGGCGAGCTTGACATGGCCCTCGCCGGAATAGCCGAACATCTGCGCTGAGGCGAGCGTCAGCATCGGCCTCAGCCGCTTGCCACCCGAAGAGATCAGGTGGTTGGCAATCTCCGGGATCATCTCGACGTCGGAACCGGCCTTCGACAGGATCAATTTGTTGACGCGCCCCATATCGGCCGAAGTCAGGTCGATGAGATCCTTAATTGAGGCGGCTTCCCGCTTCCCGTTTTCGATGTTGAGAACGACACCCACGACAAACTCCCGTCTTATGTCACGCGCACGACGGCACCCCGATACCGCAGCAGACTCTAGGGCGCTACCCACAGGCACGGCAAGAGGCGATTTGGCGCGGTCGAGGTGGCGACGGAAGCCACCCACGTTTACATAGACGCTGCAACCTGCGAGTTTCGTCCTATGATAGAGCTTATCCGCACCAACGACGCCGTGATCATCTCCTTTGTCGAATCGCTGATGCGCGATGCCGGCATCGGCTGTTTCGTCGCCGACCAGAACATGAGCGTGCTCGACGGTTCGATCGGCATCCTGCCCAGGCGCATCATGGTCGACGCCGACCAGGCCGATGCGGCGCGGCGCATCCTGACGGATGCCGGCATCGCCAACGAGATGCGCCAGAAGTAATGCCCGCGGTGCGCGTCACCCTTGTCCAGGATACGCCGGCCCATACGGTCGATGCTTTTCATCGCGGGCGGTTCTGGCTGGTGCAGCCGAAACAGGCAGGCCATCGCGCCGGCATGGACGCCATGATGCTGGCGGCTGCGGTGCCGTCCTCCTTCGCCGGGCGCCTTGCCGATTTCGGCGCGGGTGCTGGCGCCGCAGGCCTGGCCGTGCTGTCGCGCTGTCCTGATGCCGAGGCCGTGCTCATCGAACGGTCTCCGGAAATGGCGGCCTTCGCCGCAACGACGCTTGCCCACCCCGGCAATGCACATCTCAACGACCGCGCCTCGGTGCTCGCCGCCGACGTCGCGCTGTCGGGCCAGGCGCGAACCGCCACTGGGCTTGCCGACAACTCCTTCGATTTCGTCATCATGAACCCGCCCTTCAACGCCGCCGAGGATCGCGCCACGCCCGACCCGCTCAGGAAGGCGGCGCATGTGATGGAGGACGGGCTGTTCGACAGCTGGATCCGAAGCGCGGCTGCTGTGGTCAGGCCGCGCGGCGGTCTTGCCGCGATTGCGAGGCCCGATCAGCTCGGCGCCATCCTCGATGCGATATCAGGCCGCTTCGGCGACGCCGAGATGCTGGCCGTCCACCCCCGCCCCGAGGCAGCGGCGATCCGCATCGTCGTGAGGGCAATCCTCGGCGCACGCGGAAAGCTGTCGATCCGCCCGCCGCTGATGCTGCACGCGCAATCCGGTGACGGCCCCACGGAGCGGACCGAGATGATCAATAACGGGATGGCTTCGCTGTTCGGCGACTGATCCTTTTTGGCCGGCCGGGCGTCGCGGCATTGCCGTTGGCCGGCGAATCCCTACATGCCTTCAAGCCAATTTGACCGGAGACCCCGTGAAACGCTTCCTGAACCGCCTGCTGCCGAAATCCTGGCGCTCCGACGTCGTCACCATTCCCGTCATCCGGCTGCACGGCACCATCATGCCCGGCGGCGGCCCGTTCCGGCCGAGCCTGTCGCTGGCATCTACCGCCGGCCCCATCGAGAAGGCGTTCTCCTTCGACGCGCCCGCGGTCGCCATTTCGATCAATTCGCCGGGCGGCTCGCCGGTGCAGTCGCGGCTGATCTTCAGACGCATCCGCGACCTGGCGAGCGAGAAGAACAAAAAAGTCCTGGTCTTCGTCGAGGACGTGGCGGCGTCGGGCGGCTACATGATCGCGGTCGCGGGCGACGAGATCATTGCCGATCCGTCGTCTATCGTCGGTTCGATCGGCGTGGTGTCGGCCTCGTTCGGCTTTCCCGAGCTGTTGAAGAAGATCGGCGTCGAGCGCCGCGTCCATACGGCCGGCCAGAACAAGGCGGTGCTCGATCCGTTCAAGCCAGAGAAGAAGGAAGATATCGAGCGGCTGAAGGCGCTGCAGCTCGAGGTCCACGAGACCTTCATCGACCTCGTCAAGGACCGGCGCGGGGCCAAGCTCAAGGACGACCCGGACCTGTTCACCGGACTGTTCTGGACAGGCAAGAAGGGACTGGAACTCGGCCTTGTCGATGCGCTCGGCGATATGCGCAGCGTGCTGAGGGCCCGTTTCGGGCCAAAAACCCAGCTCAAGCTGATCACGGCGCCGCGCGGCCTGTTCGGCCGCTTCGGCTGGTTCGGCTCAAGCAGAGGCGGCTTTTCGGCGCCCGAGATCGCCGCTGCTGCCGCAAGCGGCGTGATCGATGCGGCGGAAGAGCGCGCACTATGGGCGCGCTTCGGGCTTTGAAAAACCGGCGAAAGCGTTTAACTTAAAGCTTGACCGGCCCGACGGGCGCCGCAGTCGGCCTTGCGAGGGAGGAGTTTGACATGCCACAGATCATTTTCTTTATCGCAGTCGGCCTGCTCGCCTATTTCGGCTATCGCTCCTTCGTCAGGGAAGCCGAGCGGGTGACGGCCAAGATTCGGCGCACCGAAAAGCAGGCTACCAACGGCACAATGGGCACGCTGGTCAGGGACCCGAAGACCGGCGAATACCGCCTGGCCAAGGACTGACATCATCCCCCTCGTGACTGACACTGTGGCTTCCGGCAATAGGGTCCGGGCATTGCATGCGCATGCCAAGATAAATCTCGCGCTGCATGTCACCGGCAGGCGCGCCGACGGCTATCACACGATCGAGAGCCTGGCGGTGTTCACGCGCTTCGGCGACCGGGTTGACATCGAGCTCGCCGACAGCGACGGGTTTTTCGTGTCGGGCCGATATGCCTCCGCAGTCCCGCTCGACGACAGCAATCTGGTCGTGAAAGCGCGCGATGCGCTGCGAAAACAGGCTGGTGCGCGGTATACGCCGCCGGTCGCAATCAGGCTCGAAAAGAACCTGCCGGTCGCATCCGGCGTCGGCGGCGGGTCGAGCGACGCCGGAACGGCGCTGCGCGGGCTGGTTGAGATATGGAGGCTGGACCTCGACGACGCCGACCTGGCGCGGGTCGGCCTCTCGCTGGGCGCCGACGTTCCCATGTGCCTTATGGCAAAGCCGCTGATCGCGCGCGGCGTCGGTGACGAATTGTCGGCCGTGCCGGGCTTTCCCGCGCTCGGGCTGGTTCTCGTCAATCCCGGCACCACCATCGCCACGGCCGAGGTGTTCAACGCGCTTTCCGATCGCGACAATGAGGGACTGCCGCCGCTGCCGCGCAGCCTCGACTTCCACAGCATCCGCAATTGGCTGGAGATCACCCGCAACGATCTCGAGCCTGCGGCACGGGCGATCCAACCTGCCATCGGCAAGGCGCTTTCGGTGCTCAACAAGGCCGGAGCGGGGTTCGCGCGAATGTCCGGTTCCGGTGCGACCTGTTTTGGGCTGTTCGAGACCGGCAATGTCGCCAAGCGCGCCGCCGTCGAAATCCGCAGCCGCCATCCCGACTGGTTCGTCGCCGCGACGCGAAGCATGACATCGGAGCCTGACGCATATGGCCAGGATTGACGAAAGCCGTTCCTTCATTCCCGTGCGCATCGCGGTGCTGACCGTTTCCGATACGCGCAGCCCTGCCGACGACAAATCCGGCCAGGTGCTGGCCGACCGCATCGTCGAGGCCGGCCATATTCTCGCCGGCCGCGACATCGTCACCGACGACCGCGAGAAAATCCGTGACAAGGTTCAGAACTGGTCGCGGGACGAAGCGATCGATGTCGTCATCACCACCGGCGGCACCGGTTTTACCGGCCGCGACGTAACGCCGGAGGCGCTGGAGCCGATCTTCGAAAAACGCATGGACGGCTTTTCCGAAGTGTTCCACCGCATTTCCTACGACAAGATCGGCACTTCGACGATCCAGAGCCGGGCGACTGGCGGCGTCGTCAACGCGACCTTCGTCTTCGTGCTGCCGGGTTCGCCTGGCGCCTGCAAGGACGCCTGGGACGGCATTTTGAAGCCGCAGCTCGACTACCGGCACATGCCCTGCAACTTCGTCGAGATCATGCCGCGCCTGGACGAACATCTGCGGCGCGGCGGCACCAAGACAAGTTAGACCAGGTTCTCAAAAGGCTGTTTCGGGACCAGAATCAGCGCCGAAATCACCGAATGACCGGCTCGCCGTGGAACCGCCGGCGCGAGGGCGACGATACGCCGAAGCCGACTTCCATCATCAGCCGCGGCTTGCGCGTCGGCACGGTGCCCATGTGGAAGCCGAAGGGATCCTCGACGAAGCCCGATCCCGCCTCTCCGGTCAGCGTAATCGGACTCTGCGCGCCGTAGACATTCAGAACCTCTTCCGCGGGATGGCCGACGAGGAGCGTCAACTGGTGCTTGAGGGTGCGGCGGTTGTGGCTGCCGCGGACATAGACATGCGGGCCAGTCTCGGCATCGACCGGATTGAGATAGAAGAAGAATTTCAGCATCCGCCAATCGTCGAGATCGAAATGGTACTTGCCAAGCGACGCCAGGTTCTTCTCGGCGTCGGAGGCGGAGCTCGTCGGAAAGCTCCACCAGACGCGCGTGGTGATCAGCTTCGCCTGGCTGCCGAGATAATGGGCGGCGATGTCGAGAAGCAGCGGATCGCGCTGCACGGTAAGCGCAGCGTTACAGTCGAGGATCCGCTCGAAAAAGTGGCCGCTGAGCAAGGGACGGCCGAAGCGCTTCTCGGCCTCTGCGTGCTTTGCCGGCAGGAACTCCAGCCGACGGTCGAAATTACCGGAGCAAGGCGTGCGCTGCGCGAAGCTGGCGATCTCCTCGTGAATCGACTGCGGCAGCGCAAGTCCGGAAAAGAGCCCGTCCGAGCGGAGCGCGCCGACCACCGCATCACGGTCGATGCCAGTGAACACCGTTTCCTGGACTTCTTGTGCCGGTCGAACCGGTTTTGCGCCACGCCAATGCAACCGCCGCGCCGGCATGGTACGCGCCAGCATGAACATCGGCAGCCATGCCGGGTTCTCGCGAAGGTCCGACAGATAGGTCGGAATCCGCACGGCAATGCGGCGCAGCAGGCTGCCGTTTCGAGCGATCGACTCGAGGCTTGCAGCACCGGATTTGTCAGGGGTCATAAGGATCCTCAGCTGTGAGGGCGGCGCCGACGAAACGTCGGCCGCTCAACGCTCAGGCGTTACCCAAACCCGTCCGCCCGCATCACAGGAATGGTAATCCCCGGCCAGGCCTTGTGCAATGCACAATAAAAGGATCGCCCGGAATCCTTCTGGCAAGCTTGACGGAGCATTAACGCTCGTTGAGTTCGCGACAGCGCGTGATTTGAGCGAGGTGGAGTAGTGAGGCCGCGCACAGCGGAGAAGGCCGCGACGAAGCGGTCAAACCCCGTCGAGGATGATGATCGTCGGCCGGTCGGGCAGCGTCTTCAGTGAGACCGTCAGCGATCGGCCGGAGAGGAATTCCACCGCGAAATCATCGCCCATCCTGCCTGTGAACTCACTGATCGGGGTCGCATGGCGATGCATCGGCAGGATCATCGATGAATAGAGTCGCGCGGTGATTTCGGTCATCCGGTCGAGCGACAGCGTCATGCCGCCGTCGATCGGCACCATGAGGATATCGAGCCGGCCGATGGCGCCGTAATGCGCATCCTCCAGCCGGTGGTGCAGATGGCCGAGATGGCCGATGCAGAGGCCAGCCACTTCGAAAATGAAGATGGAATTGCCGTCCTTGCCGAGATCGCCGCCATTGCGGATATCCGTCGGCACGTTGCGGATATAGACATCATCGACGACAAGCGCGTGGCGCGCCGGACCGCCGTCCGGATTCCAGCCGCGCAACACATATTCGATGCCGGGATCGACATGGTCCGAATAATGGGTGCGGTGGGCCTTGTTCATAGTCACGACGCGCGGCAGAGGTTCAGCGCCATAGACTCCAGAAAAGTCAGTGGCGATCCTGACGCCGGCGGGTGTCTCGATGACGTAGGTCGAATGGCCGGCATAGGTGATCGTAACGTCACCGTCGACGAAAGCCTGGGCCAGCCGAGACGTCTGCGCGTTTGGCGCCGTGAAGCTGGCAAATGTGGCCGACGGCAGCGCTTCAGCGATCGCAACGCATCTCGACGGCGGCGGCTCTTCCTGGGCCGAAGCGGCGAACGGCCAGAAAGCCACAGTCAGCAAAACGGCGGCGGACAGGCGGAGCAAGGCTGTCTCCCGTGGCAGGATTGGCGCTCATGCCACGATAGCGCTAGCAATTGTGATGGCTATCATCGGGACAGTCACGTTTTCGCGAGCGCCGGAGGGCTGGTCGTCTGAACCTTTTGTCCCGACTTGCGCCACAAATCGCGTGGAATGGGACGTGCCACGGCCTGCCGCCCCGATGATATCCTCTACTATCAGGGCGTCGGGCGGAAGACGCCGTTCTCGTCGCGCTTGAGCGGCGCGGTTTGCTGGGGGAGCGGCGCACCAGGCGCTTCGGTGACCGAGACGCCCTCCGTCCAGTCTGCGGGTGCAATCGCGATGTAACGCGCGTAGCCGCCTGACCCGCCGAGCGGCTTGGCAAAGCCGATTGTGACCAACGCACCGGCCTCTGGCACCTTGTCGAGATTTGCGACGCCTTCTGCCTGCGTGAAATCGTTGTGAAGCAGCCAGTGTTCGCCTTCGAGATTGGGCGTGGTGTCGGTGTCGAGCGGCTCATGACCATGGAACAGGATCTTCCGCTCCAGATGCAGGAATTTCAGTGCGTCCAAACTGACGCCTGGAAACGGTTTTTGGTTGAAGCGGGCGGCATCGGACCATTTCTTGTACCAATCCGAACGCACGAAGACGACTGAACCTTCCGGAATGCGGCCGTGCTGCTTTTCCCACTCCTCGATATCGGCGACCTGGAGGTGATAGCCTTCGTCAGTCCGCACCTTGCCGCTGATGTCGATGACGACGAGCGGCCGCACGGCATAGGTGGCCGGCAGGTCGCTGATCGTTGCGCCGAGCGGGTTCCAGTGGGAGGGCGGATCGAGCTGCGTGCCATATTGGTCCGTCGTCAACTCGTAGGCGCTCGCAACAAACCCATGCTTGTCGTAAGTGAACTCTTCGCCGGCCTTGACGTAGCCCTCGATGTCCTTCCCGGCGACAGCCGACTTGAACCTGGCGTTGGCGAAGCCCGGCCATACCGGCTGCACCGGCTCGAAGGCATGGGTCAGATCGATGTACTTGGCCGATTTGAGCGTGTTCTCATAAACCGACCAAAGCGACAACTCCTGCGCCACCGCGATCGTTGGCACTGAGCAAGCGGCTGCCAGCAAGGCGATACGAACGAATTTGGATACATTCATCTGCGATCTCCCCGAAATCTCGCCGAGTATCGCGAGTTTCCCGCAGGACGACAAGCATGTGCATCCCTCCCACGAATATCGCGCCAATGCGGCCCCTCGCGGTGTTGCCAATGCCAGAGATAAGAATAACGAAAGACGTGGCCGACTTTGATTTCAACCGGCAGCATTTTTTGCTGTCAGGCTTTTTGTCCCGTTGAGTTCCTCATTGAGATGGTCGAGACCCGGATCCATTTCGGAGGCTTCGACCGCGGCGATTTCGTCCGCGCTGAGTTCTGCTGTCAACTCGACCGCCGATCGCGCTTCGACAGCCGGACAAAATCTTCGTAAGCCAGCAACACGGTGCGCGGGCGGCCGTTCTTGGTGATGATGACCGGATCGCGGACCGCGGCATCTTGATAGGCTCCGAAGTTTTTCGAGACGGCGGTGACGGTGGTGGTCATCGGCGAGGCTCCTTTGTTCCGGAATATACGGGCTTTACGGGCTTTACGCAGTACACAGAGGTCGGCAACCCGATCCAAGCGTCACATCACCCCGCCTAGGCCCGGATAAACTGCGGTCTCGTAGAAGACGACCTCGGCGGAGAATTACCGCAGCGAACGACGCGACCGTCCCTCGCCCGCTTACCGGCAAAGAAACGACCGTCACTTCACCGGCGCCACCCAGATCTCGGCGTCGAGCCGCTTGGTCGCAAGGCCGCGGGCGATGGCTTCGGCGCTGCGGGCATTTTTCGATAGAGCCGCGGCCTGACGCTTGCTGATCACCAGCCCTTCGGCCAGTGCCCGGTTTCCCGAAAACACTCGCGACAGGAACGGCACGCGGCTGCCGCGCGCCCGCGAGAATCGCGCCGGCATGGTTTGCCTGGCGGTGTGGGCGACGACCTCGTCGATCCAGCCCTCGCCCAACCGCGCGCCCGGCTCCAGCAGCAGCAGCCAGTCGCCCTTGGCCTGCCTGATGCCGGCAGCAATGCCGCCGCTCGCCACATAGAGGCAGCCGGCATGTTCGGCAACGCGGTGCGTCTGGTCGGTCGAGCCGGTGTCGCAGACGATAACGTCGCGCACCACGCCCTCGACCGCGCCGCCGATCAGCGAGGCGAGCGTGCGGGCAAGTCTTTCCTCGTCATTCAGGGTCTGGATGAGAACGCTGAGCATCGTTAGCCGAATAGCGGAAAGCCGGGCACAGCGCCAGTTTTTGCGTCGCTCCATAAAAATGTTCTTGCTTTGTTCCATCGGATAAAATAGGATTATTTTCATGAACAGAGCGATTCGACAGCCAGCCGACAGTCCCTGGGAGAGGGCGAAAATGGAACAGATCGTGCGTGCCGACATTGCTGCCTTCGGGGCTGGAAGAGCCGAGATGGCCAATGCAATGATCGAGCAGAGTGGCGTCCGTATCCGTCCGGAGCGCAATCGCGGCCGGTCCGCCGGCATCAACCCGTCCGGCCGGTTCGAGCCGGTCAGCCGGCATGTGTTCGACGATGGCTGGAATTCGCTTGAGGAGCTGCCGCCGTTCAAGACCGAGGTGCAGGTCGAGAAGCCGCGCACCATCGTCACCCGCAACGAATCGCCCGACATTTCCTTCGACCGCTCGATCAATCCGTATCGCGGCTGCGAACATGGCTGCGTCTATTGCTTCGCGCGGCCGACGCACAGCTTCATGGGCCTGTCGCCGGGACTGGATTTCGAATCGAAGCTGTTCGCCAAGCCGGATGCGGCGCGGCTGCTCGACAAGGAATTGTCGAAGGACGGCTACCAGCCGCGCACCATTGCCATCGGCACCAACACCGATCCCTATCAGCCGATCGAGAAGCAGTACCGGATCATGCGCGAGATCCTCGAAGTGCTGGAGGCGCGTGGCCACCCGGTCGGCATCGTCACCAAATCCGCGCTGGTGACGCGCGACATCGACATTCTGTCGCGCATGGCCGAACGCGGGCTGGCCAAGGTGGCGCTGTCGGTGACGACGCTCGACCGTATGCTGGCCAGAACGATGGAGCCGCGCGCGTCGACGCCGACCAAGCGGCTGGAGGCGATCAGGCAGCTTTCGGATGCCGGCATTCCGGCCTCGGTCATGGTCGCTCCGATCATCCCCGGCCTGACCGATCAGGAGATGGAACGAATCCTCGATTCGGCACGTGCGGCAGGAGCGCGCGAGGCCGGCTACGTCCTGCTGCGCCTGCCGCTGGAGGTCGCGCCGATCTTCAAGGATTGGCTGCTGCGTCATTATCCGGACCGCTACCGTCACGTCATGTCGCTGATCCGCTCGATGCGCGACGGCAAGGATTACGATTCGGAATGGGGCAAGCGCATGAAAGGCTCCGGCCCCTATGCCTGGCAGATCGGCCGGCGCTTCGAGATTGCCGCCAAACGGCTTGGCCTCAACGCCGAGCGGCGGTCGCTCAGGACCGACCAGTTCGTCGCCGCAGCCAAGGCAACCGAGCAACTGATGCTGCTTTGAAGACATCGTCTGCCGCCGACGCCGGCGGCAGATGAAAAAATCCCGTCCGGCCTGTCCTGTCCCCGGGCTTGCAGACGGTGCCCTCCGGGTCCGGTGCCTCACCCGACCCGGAGGGGCTTGCGGAGAATCGGAGCCGATGCGAACCTCGCCGCAACATGGCTCGCGCGCGTTCTGATTCTCCGCTTCTCTTCGAAATCGTTGAGAGACCCGATTTCTCCTTCGAGACGAAGGCGATGGCCGAAGGCCTGTGGCCGGTGGCGGGAATGGACGAGGCCGGGCGCGGCCCACTGGCCGGGCCGGTCGTCGCGGCAGCGGTAGTCCTCGATCCCGCCAACATTCCCGACGGTCTCGACGATTCCAAGCGCCTCAGCCACCTGCAGCGCGAGGCGCTGTTCCTGAAAATCCTCGGCTCCGCTCTTGCCGTGTCGATGGCCTCGGTCAGCGCGGAAGGCATCGATGGCAGCAATATTCTCAAGGCCAGCCTCGAGGCGATGCGCCGCGCCTTGGTCGGGCTCTCGGTGCAGCCAAAGCTGGCCCTGGCCGACGGTCGCGACGTGCCGCCCGGACTGCCATGCGAAGGCAGAGCGCTGATCAAGGGCGACCAGCGCTCGCAGTCGATCGCCGCCGCCTCGATCGTCGCCAAGGTGATGCGCGACCGCATGATGTGCGGCTGCGGCAGCCATCACGCGGATTACGGTTTCGAGCTCCATATGGGCTACGCCACGGTCCGCCACCGCACGGCGATCGAGGTGCATGGACCGGTGGCGCGGCTGCACCGCGCGTCCTTCGCACCGTTCCGGCTTGGCGGAACCGAAGTGCTCGACGAAGAGAGTTTTTCCGGTCTGGATTGAGCACTTTCTCCCCCTTGAGGGGAGATGTCGCCGAAGGCGACAGAGGGGGTCGCCTGGGCTGGCGCGACGCCATCTTGGACGAAGGGGAAGGTTGGCGCTTCACGCGCGGCTACCCCCTCTCGCCTGCCGGCCATCTCCCCTTCAAGGGGGAGATTCTCTCCTTAATTCAGCCTGGACTTGACGTCCTGAAGCGAGGCCTGGAACAGATCGGCGCCCGCCTTGGCGTCAATCTTGGCGGCGAGCAGCGTGCGGGCGGCTTCGACGGCGATATCGACGGCACTGGCGCGCACTTCGCCGATCGCCTCGCGCTCTGCCTGACCGATCTTCTGTTCGGCAAGCGCGGTGCGCCGGGTGACATAGTCCTCGGTCTTCTTGTGCGCTTCGGCAGCCAGCATGTCGGCCTCGCGCTTGGCGGCGGCGACGATGTCGGCGGCCTCCTGCTCGGCTTCCTTGCGCTTGCGCTGGTATTGACCGAGCAGTTGCTGGGCCTCCTCGCGCAGCCGGCGCGCCTCTTCAAGCTCGTTGCTGATCTTGTCGGCGCGGGCGTCGAGCGCCTTGGCGATCAGCTTAGGCACCTTGACGTAGACGGCAATGGCCAGAAAAATGACGAGGGCAACGGTGGCCCAAAGCGTCGCGAGTGATGTGGCGTCCATGATGCGCTCCTCACCGGGCCACGGATTTGACGGCTGCCGCGATCTCGGCCTTGCTGGCCTTGCCGCCGACAAGCGCCTCGACGATAGCCGAAGCCGTGTCCTCGGCGATCGTACCGACTTCCTTCATGGCATTGGCCTTGATGGTCGAAATGCGAGCCTCGGCTTCGCCAAGCTTCTGGTCAAGCGCTGCCTCGACCTTCTTGCGGGCGGCCTCGGCTTCCGCCTTGGCGGCGTCGTTGGCCTGCTGGCCGATCGCATTGGCCTTGGTCTTGGCCTCCGCCAGTTCCTGCTCATAGGCGGCAACGGCGGCATCGGCCTCGCCCTTCAGCCTGGCGGCATGGTCGAGGTCCTGGGTGATGCGGTCGTTGCGGACATCGATGATGCCGGCAACACGCGGCATCACCACCTTCTTCAGGAACAGGTAGAACAGCCCGAAGGTGATCGCCAGCCACAGAAGCTGCGACGGGAATGTCGCCGGATCGAATGGCGGGAACACGCCGTGCGCCTCGGCAGGCACACCGGTGCCGGAATGCGTATCGCCTTCCGTGCCGGTATGGCCGCCTTCGACGGCGGGCGCGGACTCTTGCGCAAAGGCAGATGTCACGAACATGGACTATCCCCTGATGTCAGGCCTGCCGCCGATTTGCGGCCGGCCCTTCCAATTCCCAATGTTAGCCGAACAGGGGCTCAGCCGAACAGGGCCAAAAGCGCGATGAGCAGGGAGAAGATGCCCAGCGCTTCAGTCACGGCGAAGCCGAAGATCAGGCGGCCGAACTGGCCATCCGCGGCCGACGGGTTGCGCAGCGCGCCCGCCAGATAGCTGCCGAAGATGTTGCCAAGGCCAATACCGGCGCCACCCATGCCGAGGCATGCGATGCCGGCGCCGATGAACTTTGCTGCTTCTGCTTCCATGTGTTCAACTCCTTTGGATCTAAAAATTCCGTTGCGATTTCTATCCCGGCAGCAGGGCCGGAAACTCTTGGGTCAACTGGGTCAGTGCCCGGGATGCAGGGCGTCGTTCAGATACATGCAGGTCAGCACGGCAAAGACGTAGGCCTGCAGGAAGGCGACCAGCAGCTCCAGCGCCGTCAGCGCCACGGCCATCGCCAGCGGCAGGACCGATCCGGCAATGCCGAGCGTGCCAAGCGCGCTCAAGCTCACCACGAAGCCCGAGAACACCTTCAGCGTGATGTGGCCGGCCAGCATGTTGGCAAACAGACGAACCGAGAGGCTGACCGGGCGCGAAACGAAGGAAATCACCTCGATCAGCACCACCAGCGGCAGCAGGTAAACCGGCACGCCATGCGGCACGAACAGTTTCAGGAAACCAAGGCCATGCTTCATGAAGCCGTAGACGACGACGGTTCCGATCACCAGCGCGGCAAGGCCGAAGGTGACGATGATATGGCTTGTGACGGTGAAGAAATATGGAAAAAGACCGAGCAGATTGGCAACGAGCACGAACATGAACAGCGAAAATACCAAGGGAAAAAACTTCATGCCTTGGGTTCCGGCCGCGTCCCTCAGCATGTTGCCGACGAATTCGTAGGCCATTTCCGAGACCGACTGAAGACGGCTGGGAACGAGGCTGCGGCTCGAGGTGCTGAGATAGAGGAACGCCGAGGCGACGGCGACGGTCGCGACCATGAAGAGCGCCGAATTGGTGAACGACAGGTCGTAGCCGCCGATCTCGATCGGAATCAGCTTGTTGATATGGAACTGGTGGATCGGATCGACCTTGTCAGCAGCCACTTTATATCCCCATCAAAGCCGCGCGCGGCTTTAGTGTCCTGTTCACTGCGCCGGCAAGCGGCGCCTCAAGTCATTCTTTCGGATCGCGGGCTTTATCGCCCTGCCCGAATTCCGCCATAAGTCCCGCGGAGCGCAGGACATTGAGCACGCCGGCGCCAAAACCGAGCAGCAAAAAAACAATCAGACCCCATGGCGATGTCCCCGCCACACGGTCGATGATCCAGCCAAGACCCGCACCAACCACTATCCCGGCGATGAATTCGCTGGATAGCTTGAGCGCCTGGCCATATCCGGCCGCACTGCCCGCTTTCGCGTCGTCTTTCCCCTCGAGCCGGTCCGGCCGCCTTGTCGCAAGCGATGCTTCAAGGTCGCGCCGGCGGCGCTCAAGATCGTCGTCGCGGATATCGGCTTGACGCTGTTTGCCGCGGCCGGTTTCTCCGGTTCCGTCTGGCCCATTCTTGTCGGCCATCGCAACCCCCTTGCCCGGTCAGATCGTCACCGTCCGTCCGCTCTTAAGTCGCCGGCAACATAGTTAGAGGGTCCCCGCCCGTCAAGCCACGGGCAGGACTTCATCGTCAAGTATTTTTCCCATGAAAATCAATAACTTGCCAGGGTGCGACATCGTGCCCGCTACCGCCGCCGGCGTGTCGCGGCCGAATCCCTGCAGCGACGGGTCTTCGATCGGCCGCGCCCGGGGCCTTGCCGGAGCGCTCAGCTCCAGCCGCCGCCATAGGTGCGATAGAAAATGTGCAGGCCGATCCTGGTCATTTTTTTCATCGTCCGCGCCCAACCCGGGTTGACGTAGTTGGCGTAGTAATGCGTCGACGATCCGACTTCCGGGATGAAGATCTTGCCGGCAGTGACCGCCATGGCGATGTCTTGCGCGGTCTTGTAGTGGGCGGGACTCTGGATGCGCTTCTTCCTGCCGTCGCAAGCGAAGGAAAACTGGCAACGGTTGAACCATTTGTCATTTTGATAGACGACGCCGCAGATCGAGTTCGGATAGGCCGGATTGCGAACGCGATTGAGGATGACCTGGGCGACGGCGGCCTGGCCGCGCACCGATTCCCCGCGCGCCTCGAAATAGATGCCATTGGCGAGGCAAGCCTGTTCCGGCTTCGAGAAGACGCTCGCCGGCAGCGCGGTTTGCATCCACGAATGATCGCCCTTGGCCACCGGCGGAATGAAGCGGCCATCGTTCGGCTGCTCGTCTTGAAGCAAGGCCTCGAAGGGCGAAGCCTGGGCATAGTCAGGCGCGGCCGCTGCGTAGGCGGTCGCCAGGACGTCGGGGCGGTCGTTGTTGACCAGCGAGGCCAGCATGGCCGGCACGCCGGGATCCGGCTTCTTGTCGACGCGCCTATGGAACGCGGCGGCAATCTGGATCTCCTTGCCTTTGATCTCGGGCTTGGCGAATGCCATCTTCAGCCCGCTGTCCATGCTCGGGCGAAGCAGCGAGGAGGTGCGCTCAAACACCGAGCCGGCATTGAAGTTCTTCGGCGGCGCGACCGGCGAGACGATGATGATGCGGCCCTTCTTGTCGGCGCGCATGATGCGGTCCTCGTCGGGCGTCGTGCTGGCCACGCTGCCCTTGCCGCGAAACGACACGGCGCCGATGCCGGGCAACCGGACGCCGGAACCCGAGATCGAGCCGGTGGTGTCGGAATCGAGGAAAGGCATTTCGGCGGCATGGACCGAGCCGGCGACGGATTTCTCGACATAGGCGTTCCAGCGGGCGTTCGGCGCCTTGAGACCGGAAACCAGGCTCGTCATGTCCTGGTAGGCAATGACATTGGGAAAGCCGACCCAGATGCCAAGTCCAACGACCAGAGGAGACAGAAAGGAACGTCTTTTCTCACCGGCGAAAGCGACAAGCCGCTTCAAAACACGTCGATGCACGGAACTCTCCAGAAACGCAACGGACCCCACTGGAGAGGCACGATGATGCATTAACCTTGATGGGGCGTTAACGGAGCTCGACAGCGCCAATCATTTCAAAGGCTTTTGTTGGAAACGGCTCCAACGGTCGCAATACCCGCTCCGCAGAGCGCTGTTCAGAGATGGGGGAGCCTCCTCTCTGCCACCAACATGCTTAACGGCTATGCCACGAACATGCTTAACGGCCCGCCATCGGCGAGCGGTCTCTTGCTTCAATGAGGTTTTTCGGTGGCGAGCTGGTCCGGTCAGGGGATAATTCCCCGAGGGCCCCGGCGCAGCTGGATCTGGCGGGTACCGCAGCATTTCTTGAACTTCATACCTGAACCGCAAGGACATTGATCATTGCCGCCGCGTTGCAGCCGGCCGACCAGGGGCAGCAGCGCTGCGGAAGGCAGGAGCGATGCCGCCAGGGCAGCCAACTTGGCCGAGATTCCCGGCACGACGAGGCGACGACCGGATCTGAACCCTCGCCACGCACGTTCGGCCACATATTCCGCATCCACCTTGGGCAAGACGTTGAAGAGCACCGTCTGATTGGCGCCTGACCTTGCGAGAAACTCCGTCGACACCGGGCCCGGTGCCACGCATGTGACCGTCACACCGGTTCGACGCAATTCCTGGTGAAGCGCCTCTGAGAAGAAGCGCACGAAACCTTTGCTGGCGAAATACAGAGCCATATAAGGTCCGGGAAGGAACCCGGCCACGGAACTGAGATTGAGCACCCCGCCCCGTCGGCGCGCCACCATTCCGGGCAGAAAATGGAGGGTCAGTTCTGTGAGGGAATGTATGTTGAGATCGATGATGCCGAGTTGACCATCAACAGGCAGCGCCGTCGTCGCGCCCCGCAGGCCATAGCCGGCGCTGTTGACCAGGACATCACAGACCAGGCCGTGTGCGGACAGAAAGCCCTCCAGGCGAATTGGCGCATCGCCTGCCACGAGATCCAGCTCGAGCGTGAATACCTCGCCACCCGCCTCCCGAACCTCAGACGCCGCGGCGGCCAAACCCTCGGGCGAGCGGGCAACCAGCACAACCGCGCCGTGCTCCCGTGCAGCGACGCTCGCAATTGCCCGGCCAATTCCACCCGAGCCGCCAATCACGACGACGGCCGGCCGCAATCCACTGTGCGAAATCACGTCGCGTTCCTCTGTCTTGCAGGAGCGGAAACACCCTGACCGAGCAGCACCACTTCATTGGCGACAGTGCCGTTCAAAATCTTTTCGAATCGCTCCAGTGCTCGTGCAACGTTCGCTCCATCCATCACCCGGTGATCGTAGTGGATGCGGACATTCACCGATCCGTCGTTGCCGATCGGACCGTAGTTCAGAAGCGTGGTCAATGGTGTCAGCGGGTTGAGTGATTCCGCACCGAGACCAGAATAGACGGACAGTTGGAAGGTACCGAAGTAATTTGCCCTTTGCCGGGCGATGTTCAACCCTAGCCACATAAGCAGCCACCTGACAGGCGCGGGCGCAGCTGCCATGCGCAAGGCACGCCGGAACTCCGGGACCTCGAGGATCGGCCGTGATCGAGCCGCGTGGATGGACCCCTCAAGTTCCGTGATGGAGTAGCGTTCCGGGCATTTGATGCAGCTCAGCAGAACGGCCGGCTCGCCATCATATTCGCGCTCGTGGGCAATCGAGGCCACGCTTGCCGGATACTCGTAAAGCTGCGGCCAGGGCAATTTGACATAGGCGCGCCGCAGCTCCGGCATCTCCAGGGCGAGAAGCGCATAGCCTTTCAGGAAGATCGCGGTCCACGAGGGCCTGGTCTGCTGCGCCATTCTAGCCCTTACGAGTGGGCCGAGATTCATCTGACGCTGCACCGCGACCCGTGGCACGCCGATCGAAAACCTCATCAGATCGCCAACAAGGCGCCGGGGCGCCGAAAGCTTGATGGCTCGACCTCGCATCAAACGACCTCTAATAAAGATAAGGGACTATTCGCTTGGTCCTTTCCATATAGGCACGGTATTGCGGGCCTAAAGTCTCAAGCATCATACGCTCTTCCTTGTCCACTCTCAGCAGGAAAAGGACGGCGAAACCAATCAAACCGGATATGCCCGCAACCCAGTTCGGCAGCAGAAAGAGCTGGCCGAGCCCCATAAGCAGGAACGAGGTGTACATCGGGTGACGGACCAAGGCGTATGGCCCGGCGCTGACCAGTTCGTGCCGTTCGCGAATCTCGAGCGTGATCGACCAGTTACGGCCAAGTTCCTTGTGGGACATGCGAAAAATCCACAGCGCGGAGCAGAAGATGATGGTTCCGAGCGCCACCGACCACACGCTGGCCGGATGGTCAGCCGCTGCGGGGATGCCGGTGGCGACATAGAAGCCAGGCAGGATCGCCAGGCCAAGGAGAGCCGATGCAAGCCCGACGGTGTCGGAACGCGAGCGGCCGCCAGCTACAATTCGCACGCGCCTTGCCCGGCGCTCGAAGGGATACCGGATCACATACCAGGCAACGAGGCCGATCACCCATATGATCTCGCCAAGTGAAGCTACAGAAATGGTCACTTCAGGTCACCGGAGCCTTTTCTCGATCTGGGACCACGATAAACCGTCGCAACGATGTCAGCGTCCGAATTGTCGACCGAAGACATTCAGAGCGCGCTGCTTTCGGAGTTGACCGGGCGAATGAGGCGAGAGCGGGTTTGCAAATCGCATTTCAACCGCCGTTCATCTCCCGAAGCTTGGTTATGAATTGTTGCGGCCGGAGCCAGGTACCGGGGGTCTTATACCCCATCGATCTGGCGATGTCCGCTACGAATGCGTTGCAGTTGTAGAGTGAGGCGTGCCAAAGCGGAGAGCTGGCCTGCAGCTTTCGTATGCTCGCGACGACTTTCCTATATTCGGCTTCGGTAAGTAAAACGCGCCAGCTTGCCGACCGGTAGGCATCTTCCAGGTCGCCGTCCGTCCACCCGGTCGTGGCTGGCACGGGCGCCACATGGCCGAGAACATAGACATTGGGATCATCGGACTTCGGAGCGAGCCCCGCGACTTCGGGGTTGACCATCCGTCCCGCCTGGTTCAATCGTCCAAAAATCACGTAGGAATGGCCGTAGGTAAGGGCGTACCGGGAGCGGAACTCGATGAAATGCCGTTGGGCCGCGCGCGCCGGCATCGCCGCGGTACTCAGTGCCCGTTCATTGGACACAAAAGTCGGCTGGGGTTTGTTGTCCTGCGACTGACATGACGCCGCGACAAGCGCGAGCAGGGCCACAATTGTTGAACGGCCACTTACAAGCGTCATCTCATCCAGAACTCCGAGGCAGACCTGGTGCCAGCCTATGCCCGCCAACCGCATGTACGCTGCGAATCCGGCCTTGGCCCCTGCATATCGATGGGGAAGGGCCTGGCGGCCCTTCCCCAAATCTCCGAAAGCCGGTGCTTATTTAATCACGGGCTCTTCTACGGCAACGGGTTCCGGCGGAGGAGCCTTCCCCTTTCCTTTACCGATCCCGTTCGCGCAGCCACTCAGGCTGGTAACGGCGAGGGTAGCAACCATTACAATCAACATTCTGCTCATCAAGCAATCCTTTCCCCAGGGGCGGAACAGCCTATAGAATCGCCACAAATAAAAAGATATGCAGCCCAACCAAGTTAGCTGCGATCTACACCAAAGCCTAGTGCAGAAATGACACAGTCGGCATTCGGTTGCAGCCGAAATCCTTGCGGTGACGTGCCGGCAGGGCTCACCATGCAACGGAGATCAGGCCTGCCCACCATCAAACCACCACCACCGTCGTGCCCAAAGGAGTCCGTTCGTAGAGGTCGATGATGTCGTCATTTGTCAAACGGATGCACCCGTTCGATACCGCTGTGCCTATCGTCCATGGCTCGTTTGTACCATGTATCCGGAAGTAGGTGTCGCGCCCGTTGCGATAGAGATAAAGGGCACGCGCACCAAGCGGGTTGTTTGGTCCACCAGGGACCCCGCCTGCATACTTCACCAGGCGAGGCTTGCGCCTCATCATGTTGGTGGTGGGTGTCCACGACGGCCAGTCCGCCTTGCGGGCGACGGTCGCTGTACCCTTGAACGAAAGCCCCTGCTCGCCGACGCCGACGCCGTAGCGCGTCGCCCACCCGTCGCCCTCGACGGCATAGAGAAAACGTTGCGAAGTATCGACGACGATCGTTCCAGGCGGCTCGTTTCCGTCGTACCGCACTTGCTTCCGTCGGAAACGAGGATTGAGGCCATTCCTTGGTCCGAACGCGGATGAAATCGGCTCCGTCACCTGCTGTAACGTCGACGTACACCCGGAGAGCATCAGAGCCAGACTTCCCAGCACGAGCCCCCGGCGCGCAATGTTGTGTTCTTCCATTTCTACCTGCTAGGAAACTGGTCAATCTACCGCCCTTCCTCGTCTCTACCATTGCAAGGCCTGCGGGCCAAGTCTCGCTGTGGGGTGGCAAAATGAATTCACAGGATTGACGAGCGAATTGGAGCGAAACTTCTTGCGATAACCGTCCGCCTCTGTTCGGTTAGGCCACAATGGGCATAGGACAGAGACGATGAAGCCTGACTTCCATGGTAAAGTCGCGATTGTGACCGGCGCAGGCTCCGGAATAGGAGCGGCTGTGTCACGGCAACTCGCGCAAGAAGGAGCCGAAATTGTTGTCGCCGACCTTGATGCCGAGGCCGCGCGCTGCATGGCTGCCGAAATAAGCGCGCAAGGAGGCAGGGCCCACGATTTTGCGGTCGATGTCACGGATGCGGCAGCCGTCGAAAAGCTGATCGAGTTCACTGTCCAGAAATGCGGCGGACTGGATATGGCGGTAAACAATGCCGGCATCGACGGCGTTCGAAAAGCGACGGCAGACTATCCGCTCGACAACTGGCACAGGCTGATGAACGTCAATCTGAATGGCGTTTTCTACAGCATGAAGTACGAAATCGCCGCCATGCTGGATCGAGGCGGAGGCGCCATCGTGAACATGTCCTCAATTCTCGGTTCCGTCGGCTTGCCGACTGCGTCCGCATACACGGCAGCGAAACACGGGGTCGTTGGGCTGACCAAGGTTGCTGCGATTGAATATGCGAGGATGGGCATCCGGATCAATGTCGTTGGCCCCGGCTGGATCGAAACGCCTCTTCTATCGGAGCAAGCGGAGGCATTAGCCAATACCAGGCGCATGGCAGCCCTTCAACCGATGGGCAGGCGCGGCAAACCGGAAGAGGTAGCGGCTCTTGTGTGCTTCCTGTTGTCCGATCAGGCCAGCTTTATCACTGGCAGCTACCATCTGGTCGACGGAGCTTACACCGCCCATTAGCGCGTCGTGGCTGACGCTGGCGCCCAAAAGACGCGGCGCTCAGCGGCGTTTCTTCGCCTTGCCGGCGAACGGATTTTCCGAGGTCCGCAAGGCGATGCGGATCGGCACGCCGGGCATGTCGAAGGCTTCGCGCAGGCTGTTGGAGAGGTAGCGGACATAGGATTGCGGCATCGCGTCCGGCCGCGAGCAGGACACGACGAAGCCTGGCGGCCGCGTCTTGGCCTGGGTGACATATTTGATCTTCAGCCGGCGACCGGCGACGGCAGGCGGCGGATGGTGCGCCAGGATGCCTTCCAGCCAGCGGTTGAGCTTGCCGGTCGAGACGCGGCTGTTCCACACCCTGTGCGTCTTGATGACGGCATCCATCAGCTTGTCGAGGCCGCGCCCGGTCTCGGCCGAGACCGGCACCGCCTGGATGCCGCGCGCCTGCGGCAACAGCCGCTCGGTCTTCTCGCGCAGTTCCGCCAGGAGTTCCTGGGGGTGGTCGATCATATCCCATTTGTTGAAGGCGATCACCGGCGCGCGGCCCTCGCGGATGATCAGGTCGGCGATCTGCAGATCCTGCTTCTCGAAGGGAATGGTGGCGTCGAGCACGATGATGACGATCTCGGCAAAACGGATGGCGCGCAAGCCGTCCTGCACCGACATGACTTCCAGCTTTTCGTGGATCCGGGACTTGCGGCGCATGCCGGCGGTGTCGAACAGTTTCAGGCGGCGGCCATGCCAGTCCCAGTCGACGGAGATGGAATCGCGGGTGATGCCGGCTTCCGGACCGGTCAGGAGCCGCTCCTCGCCGATCAGCGCATTGATCAGCGTCGACTTGCCGGCGTTCGGACGGCCGACGACGGCGATGCGCAGCGGTTTGGTATCGTCATAGCTCGGCTCGGCATCCGGGTCGGTGATGTCCTCGCCGATCAGCACCTCGCTGGCCGCGGCCTCCTCGTCTGCATCTTCTTCTTCGCCGAAGGCGCGCGCCTCGCCCAGTGCTGATATCACCGCATCGCGCAAATCGGGCAGGCCCTGGCCGTGTTCGGCCGAGACCGGGATCGGCTCGCCAAGGCCGAGTTCCCAGGCCTCCAGCATGCCGCCCTGGGCGCCGCGCGCCTCGGCCTTGTTGGCGACGACGACAACCGGCTTGCCGGACTTGCGCACGATCTCGGCGAAGGTCTTGTCGTCAGGCATCAGCCCGGACTTGGCATCGATGGTGAAAAAGATCAGGTCGGCTTCGCGGATGGCGATCTCGGTCTGGGCGCGCATGCGGCCCGGCAGCGTCGAAGCAGCGGCATCTTCGAAGCCGGCAGTGTCGATGACGTCGAAATGCAGATCGTAGAGTTTGGCGGCATGGACGCGACGATCGCGGGTGACGCCCGGCGTATCATCGACAAGCGCCAGCTTCCTTCCCACCAGCCTGTTAAAAAGGGTCGATTTGCCGACGTTAGGCCGGCCAATGATGGCGACTTTGAACGTCATCTGTCACGACACGCCGCCCGACCCACGGATCAGCTCGGACATCAACGTGGCCCGCTCGCGCGCGTTGCGCGGGGCGCTGTCATCCGAGGCAATCTGGTCGAACAGTTTCAGTGCGTCCGTCGCCTTGCCTTCCTTCCAGGCGGCAAGGCCGAGCGCCTCGCGCGCCGTATGGCGCAGCGGATTGGTGTCGGCGGTGAGCGTCTCGACTCGGCTCGAAACATCGGCGAACGAACCGTGGTCGACGAGCAGCAGCGCTGCCCTGAGGCGCGCCATATCGCGGAGGCCCGATGGAATGTGCGCATCGGCGGCGACCTCGTCGAAATCCTTGACGGCGGCGGCGACGTCGCCCTTGTCCGCCTTGACTGTCGCCGCCCGCATGCGGGCGAGCAGCGGATAAGCGCCGTAGCCATCCTTCTCCAGCGCATCGAGGGCCGCCAGCGCTTCGTCGCTCTTGCCTTCATTGGCGAGCTTCAGCGCCTGCGAGAAGGCATCGCCCGAGCGATTGGCGCGGGTCTCGTCCCAATAGCGATAGCCGACGAAGGCGGCGGTGCCGACCACAACCAGTATCGCGAGCGCAAGCAAGGCAGGACCAAAACGGTCCCACAGCGCATGCGCCTGATCGCGACGCATCTCTTCATTGACTTCGCGGATAAAACTGTCGTCCGACATCTCAAAACCATCCTGCCCGCCTCAGGGCGGTTTAGAGCGACGTGCGTCCATGGAAAGTACGCTCTAACACTTTGAATTTGCGCATCGTGTTTCCTGAAAAAAAATCAATTCTGCACTTCAGGCCGATGCGGTAGCCCGCGTTTTAGCGAAATTTTGCCGGCATGGAAGGGGTTCGACCGGAAAATCGGCTAATCGCCGGACAACGATGTAAAGGATGACTGCAAAGGGCGACCGCACCCACGCCACATTTCGCCGATAGCCGGTGCGCGAACCCTCCTCAAAATCCAGATCAGACACTGATGCCTCGTTTGTCCCGCGCTGTTGCGTTATCGATCGCGTCGCTTGCCGCAGCGGGCGCTGCTGTCGCCGACCCGCCAGCGCCGGTAAAGCCGAAGCAGGCCGTCCTCATCTCGTTCGACAGCGCCCGCGATATTTTGCAATGGAAGCGCAGCCGGGCGCTGGCCCGGCGCACCGGCGCCCATTTCACCTACTTCGTGTCCTGCGTCTTCTTGCTCTCGCCAGAGACGCGCAAGCAATACACGGCGCCCGGCAAGGCATCAGGCAAATCCAATATCGGCTTCGCCGCCTCGAAACAGGAAATCGCTGACCGGCTCGAGCAGATAAACCTTGCCGCCTCGGAAGGCCATGACATCGGCAGCCACGCTTGCGGCCATTTCGACGGCAAGGACTGGAACAAGGCCGACTGGCTGAGCGAGTTCGGTTCGTTCAAGCGCATTCTCGAAAATGCCTATTCGATCAACGCTATTACCTCCGAACCCGCAGGCTGGCGCGAAATTGCACGTAAGGCGGTTGGCTTTCGCGCACCCTATCTGTCGGCAAACAAGGCGCTCTACGAGGCGCTGCCAAGGGCGGGCTATTGGTTCGACGCGAGCGGTGTGTCGCGCGGCCCTGCCCGGCCACCGACCAGCGACGGCATCACGCGCTTCTCACTGCCGAAGATTCCGGAAGGTCCTGACACAAGGCCGGTGATCGCGATGGACTACAATCTCTATGTCAGGCATTCCGGCGGCTTCGAGCGGCCGAGCCAGGCGGACGAATTCGCCAACCGGACCCATGACGCCTTTCGCGCCGCCTTCGAAGCGCAATATCAGGGCAAACGCATTCCGCTGGAACTCGGCTTCCATTTCACACTGATGAATGACGGCGCCTACTGGAAGGCGCTCGAGCGCTTTGCCGGCGAGGTCTGCACCAGGCCCGATGTCGAGTGCATCAGCTATCGCGACTATGTTTCGCGCCAACGCCGGCAAAAGTGGGCGTCGGTGGGCGGCTGAACCGAAAGCGCTCGCCGCCCCGTCACTCTCAACTTACTGGCTGATCCTCAGGGCGCAAGCCGGCTCGCTCTCGCTCCAGATAGGCCTGGTCGATTTCCGGCAGCGGCGCCCCTTCAAGTGTCGCCTCGAAGGCGCGCAGGCGCTTGTAGATGGATATCAGCTCGACGATGGTCGGCCAGGAATTCACGAGGTATTGGAACGAAGTGGCGACTTGTGAAAAGGCGGTGACAATCTGCTGGAAAACGCCAAATGTTATCTTGCCGATTGCCAAGGTCGGAACAAGAATAAGCGTGGCGAATACGTTGTCGACTTGAAGGTATAGATAGCGTACCATGTCGAAATAGACATAGTGTGCATAGAGAGTGAAATAGTTCTTGCGAACATTTCTGAAAAGCTCGGCCAGAGTTGGTGGCTGCGCTCGTGCCGTGTCGTCCTCGCCGAGGACAAGTTCCTTGCGCAGCGCGGCTTCAACCCGCTGATTGCGAAATTCCAACCCGGGCAGCCTGACGCCGACGACTGCCAACAAGCCGGTGCCAAACAGCGACCAGGCGATCGCCGCAATGACCAGCGGATAAGGGATTGCTCCGACGATTGGGAGCGTTGAGACATGGAGAGAAAGGGAGGCCAGCAAGGGCAGGAATGCAATCAGGGTCATGATGGAGTCGATAAAGTTCACGCCGAGCCCCTGCATTGTGCCGGAGAAGCGCATCGTGTCGTCCTGAACGCGCTGCGACGCCCCTTCGATATGGCGCAGCCGCGGCCAGTAAGCGGTAAAATAATCGTTCATCGCGGTGCGCCAGCGAAACACATAGTGCCTGACGAAAAAGACGTTCAGGACGGCAATGCTCATATAGACCAGCGCCAAGGACAGAAACTGCCATACTCCGTAGTACAGCTCGGCAGGGGTAACGGAGCCCGGCGTGGTCAGCGCCTTCTGCACCATGTCGTAAAACATGCCGCGCCAGTCATTGAGCGCCACGCTGATCTGCACGATGAAATTGGTGACGAAAATAATCAAACCAGAGCCAAGGATCGACCAGTTTTGCCAGCGATGCGGGGAATACAGCGCCCAGAAAAGGTAGAATACGCCCATACCGGCGAAGAAATATCCGTAAAACCAGAGGAATGCCGGCGTCAGGAATCTTATCGGGCTGATGACTGGTGCTGCCTGCGGGTCGACCGGCGGCATGCCGAGCATCGTGCCAAGGTGCTCGCCGCCGAAAAACCACAGGAGGACGAGCAGAAGGCTCCAGGCGACGGCCGAAGTGAAAAACAACTTCGGCTGCGGGAAGAAGGATACGAACACTGTTAGGAAATCCTCGGTCGATGCGCAAATCAGCGGCGTTGCTGTTCAGCGGGCATAAGGTCACACATCGATCGGAATGAAAATGGCCGGTGCGTGATGCCCGGCACCGAGCAAGACCACAATCATGGCGATTTTGGCGCAGCCGACCAGATGACCGCGCCGGAGACAAGCAGCACGGCGGCGGCCACGATCGATGCGAGGAAGAAGTCGCCCGAGGCTTCGGCAAGCAGGCCGGCGACGATCGGACCGATGATCTGACCGAGGCCGAAGGAGGCCGTCATCAACGCCAGGATCCGGCGTGGCGCTTGCGGGGCAAGCTGCCTTCCGGTCTGAAGGCCGAGCGCGGTGATGGCGATGAAGGTGCCGCCAAGCAGAAACCCGCCGAGCAGCGGCCCAATGTGTCCGCCCATGGTGACGCTCGCGCTGACGCCGACCACCTCGACGAGGCACCCCCAGGCATAAGCCCGGTAGAGCCCGATCTTTGCCGCGATCTTCTGCCACAGCCAGACCGAGGGAATTCCGGCAAGGCCGGTGACCATCCACACCACGGCCTCGAAGACGCGGCCGCCGCCGCCCTGCCGGACGATGGCGACCAGGAACGTCGCCGTCACGATATAGCCGAAGCCGAACAGCCCGTAGGCGACGATGATCTTCACCAGCGCGCGGTCCTTTGGCAGCGCCGGTTCGCGACCATCGGCGCCGTTGGCGGTCGCAGTGCTGCCGAGCAGCAGCATCACGACGGCAATGGCGCAGGCCGAGATCGCGGCGGACCAGAACCAGCCCGCCGGCCAACCGGCATGTCCGGTGACGAGTATTGCCATCAGCGCCGAGGACGCCGCTATGCCAAGGCCGACGCCGCCGAAATGCAGCGCCTGCAGGTCGTTTCGGCCGACCGCGGCCAAATGACCGAAAACGATGCTGGACATGAACACCAGGACGAAGGCGCTGGCCACACCGGCAAGAAAGCGGATGACGAGAAAGGCCGCCATCGTGTCGGCCAGGCCCATCAGCCCGGTGAGGACTGCGGTGGCGGCAAGACCGGCCAGCATCAGCAGGCGCTCGAGACCGTGCGCCCAGCCGCCGACGGCTGCGAGCGCGCCAACGAGATAGCCGAGATAGTTGGCGGACGCGATCCAGCCGGCATCGGCCGGCGTCAGGCCAAGTTCCTCCATCATGCCGGGCAGGATCGGCGTATAGACGAAGCGGCCGATGCCCATGGCGACGGCCAGGGCAATCATGCCGGCGAAGGCGAGGCGCAAAGGGGACGGCGAAGCGGCTTTCATTGCGGTGCACAATAGGTGCACGAGCGGGTGAGACAATCCGCCTTTTATTGGGCCAGGGCGGGTTGCAAGGACCGTATCCGAGCGCCGCGGCGGTACAGAACGAACGTCGGCGATGCTTCGCGCCCCCCTCTGCCCTGCCGGGCATACCCACGAGGGGGGAGATCGGCAGCTTCGGCGCCAGCTCTCCTTCTTCAACTTCTGGAGATTTGGCGAAAGCGGAGATGAAAGCCAATCTCCCCCCTCGTGGGGGAGATGTCCAGCAGGACAGAGGGGGCGCTGTCCCGCGAACGTTTCCGCAGCGACCGCCCGCAGTCCTTTTCGGGTCTAATTAAAGTCAAATCCTCTGTGTGCGGAGGATTTCAGCCGCAGCCGACCTGGCCAGTGCCCG
Source organism: Mesorhizobium sp. WSM4837 (assembly GCF_055811435.1). Lineage (NCBI taxonomy): Bacteria > Pseudomonadati > Pseudomonadota > Alphaproteobacteria > Hyphomicrobiales > Phyllobacteriaceae > Mesorhizobium > Mesorhizobium sp. WSM4837. Next base: position 2,850 of record NZ_JBVVQE010000003.1, on the reverse strand, counting down.
TCTCGTAGGCCGTGCGCCGGGCTGTCATTCGGAATGGCAGGTCGCCGAGTTCGCGCTCCGACATGGTGTCGAGCACAGGATGCGACAGCGGATCGGTGGCCCATCGGGTGGCCTCGCTTTCATGCGACCGGCTTTGCCGCGCGCCGGCAGCGGAAAAGACCCCGAGCAGTGACAAAATCTTCATCGTATTTTTCCTCCACAGGTCTGCTTGTTCCTTAAAATTTGCCGTTCCTCCCCGCATTTCAATTGAGATTTCAACCGTGCCGGTTTAGAAAAACTGTATGGCCATGCTGAACCGCGTCCACCTCAACGGCCTGCGCGCCGTGGAAACCGTCGCCCGCCTGGGATCGCTTTCGGCTGCGGCGAGCGAACTCAACGTGTCCGCCAGCGCCGTCAGCCAGCAGGTCAAGCGGACGGAAGCGCAACTTGGCCAGGCGCTGTTCGAACGAACGGCAAGCGGTCTGGTGCCGACCGAATTCGGCACCGTCTTCACCGCCCGGCTCGGGGCAGGTTTCCGCGAGCTCGCCCAAGCCGTGGCGCTCGCCGATGAGGCCTCCGAATGCACGCTGGTGGTCTCGGTCGCGCCGGCCTTTGCCTCGAAGTGGCTGCTGCCTCGACTGTCACGTCATTTCGCCCGGCATCCGAATGTGCTTTTGCGCATCGACGCCTCGGTGCGGATTGCCGATCTCGATCGCTCGGACATCGACATCGCCATCCGGCTTGGCGACGGCAAATGGCCGGGCGTGCGCGCGCAACTGCTGCTGGCGCAGGAAGTCTTCCCGGTCTGCGCCCCGGCGATCGCCGACAAACTGAAATCGATCGAAGATCTTGCGTCGACCTGCGCGATCACCGACGAAAAAGCGATGATCAGCTGGGAAAGCTGGTTCGAGGCGGCCGGGGTGAAGCCGGTCAGCTTCCTCAAGGGCGCGCGCTTCACCGACCCGATGCTGTGCCTGGAATCGGCGATCGCCGGCCACGGCGTCATGCTCGGCTGGCAATTGCTGACGGCTGATGCTCTCGCCGACGGCCGGCTGGTCGCGCCGTTCGGCGTCCGCGCCGAGAGCGGGCTGGGCTACTGGCTGGTGACCTCGGCCAGCAAGAGCGAGAGCCGCAAGGTGCGCGATTTCAAGATCTGGATCCGCAAGGAGATCGAGGCGACGATGGCGCAGTTCGGCGCGCTCGCCGGCGCGGCCTGAGCAGGCCCGGTCGATCACGGTGGAAAGACCGATGGCACCGGTCTATGTAAGAACCAGGCTCCCACATCGCGACAGGCAGGATCATGACCACACATTCGCGCGGCGTTTCCGCAACGATCGACCCGGTGAAGCTCGACAGGCTGGCAGAAGTCGCCATCAAGGTCGGGCTGCAATTGCAACCGGGGCAGGACCTGGTGCTCACATCGTCGATCGCAGCGCTGCCTTTGACGCGGCGGATCGTCGAGCACGCCTACAAGGCCGGCGCCGGCCTGGTGACGCCGATCTTCAACGACGACGAGATGACGCTGGCACGCTTCCGCTACGGCGCCGATGCCGGTTTCGACCACGCCGCCGGCTGGCTTTACGAGGGCATGGCCAAGGCCTTCGCCAACAATGCGGCGCGGCTGGCCGTGCGCGGCGAGGATCCGTCGCTGCTGTCGGCGCAGGATCCGGCGAAAGTGGCGCGCGCCAACAAGGCGAACTCGATCGCCTACCAGCCGGCACTGGAAAAGATCACCGGCTTCGACATCAACTGGAACATCGTCGCCTACCCCGACCTGGCCTGGGCCAGGCAGGTGTTTCCGGGCGATAGCGACGACGTCGCGGTGGCGAAGCTCGCCGACGCGATCTTTGCCGCCTCACGGGTCGATGTGGACGACCCGATCGGCAACTGGAAGGCGCACAATGCGGCGCTTCGCAGCCGCACCGAATGGCTGAACGGCCATAATTTCCATGCGCTGCATTTCACCGGACCCTGCACCGACCTGACCGTCGGCCTGGCCGACGGCCATGAATGGATGGGCGGCGCCTCGACTGCCAGGAACGGCATCACCTGCAACCCGAACATCCCGACCGAGGAGGTTTTCACCACGCCGCATGCAAGGCGCGTCGAAGGCCATGTTACGAGCACCAAGCCGCTGTCGTATCAGGGCACGCTGATCGACGGCATTGCGGTGCGTTTCGAGGAGGGACGCATCGTCGGGGCCAGGGCCAGCCGCGGCGAGGGTGTGCTGAAGAAAGTGCTCGACACCGATGAAGGCTCGCGCCGGCTCGGCGAGGTCGCCCTGGTGCCGCATTCCTCGCCGATCGCGGCGAGCGGCCTGCTGTTCTTCAACACGCTGTTCGACGAGAATGCCGCCTGCCATATCGCGCTCGGCCAGTGCTATTCGAAGTGCTTTGTCGACGGCGCCTCGCTCACTCCCGACGAGATCGCGGCGCGCGGCGGCAACAAGAGCTTCATCCATATCGACTGGATGATCGGTTCGGACAAGGTCGACATCGACGGCGTCGGCAAGGACGGCAGCCGCGTGCCGGTGATGCGCAAGGGCGAGTGGGCTTAGGGGCGAGTGGGCGTAAGCAGCCGCCAGCAAGCCGTCATGGCCAGCAAGGCGACATGGCCAGCAAGACGACATGGCGGCCAACCCCGGAGTTGGCAATGAAACTCGATATCAGGGTCAAGCGCATCTACGAGCCGCCCTCGCCTGGCGATGGGCAGCGGGTGCTCATAGATCGCCTATGGCCGCGGGGGGGGCGCCACGAAGACCCCCCGCCGCCGCGATTGGGGGAGATAAAAGCGCCCAGCCCGGCATTTGGCCAAAGGTTGGGGCCCGCGCCCCCCCGCGGGCTGGGATTACACCCCCCCGATAGCCGCGGG